>NZ_VOYW01000042.1:0-25228 GCF_013420085.1 Acinetobacter sp. YH12027 | reverse complement strand
TGCCATACTGGCAGGGCTTTCAATACTATTGAACACTCTTCAGTTGTTGTCAGAGTATTCGTCTGATGAGCTGAATGCGATTGCTCAGATCGCATTCAATTTATAAAAAATGTGTAGATACCTATGCCCAAAGAGAGAGGGAACTTAAAGAGAATTACTCAGCATCTGCCATCAGATCAGCGCTCATACCTACAGTATTAAAGCCAGCATCAACATACAGAATTTCACCTGTAATACCATTTGCCCAAGGCGAGCAAAGGAACAATGCTGCATTACCGACATCTTCAATGGTGACATTGCGTTTAAGTGGTGCGACTTTTTCATTTAGGTCTAACATTTTACGGAAAGATTTAATCCCTGAAGCCGCTAAGGTACGAATCGGACCTGCTGAAATCGCATTGACACGAATACCTTCAGCACCAAGACTTGTTGCCAAATAACGTACGCCTGCTTCTAGTGACGCTTTTGCCATACCCATAACGTTATAGTTTGGCATTACGCGTTCAGAACCTTGGTAAGTCAGCGTCAATAAGCAACCTTGACGTGCAGCCAATAAAGGTTTTGCCGCACGAGCCATCGCAATAAAGCTATATGCGCTGATGTCGTGAGCAATTTTAAAACCTTCACGGTCGGTAATATCAGTGAAATCGCCATCTAAAGTATGTGCCGGTGCAAAACCAATTGAATGCACAACACCGTCTAGACCATCCCAATGTTTAGCAAGTTCAGCAAAAGCGGTATCAATTTCAGCGTCCACTGCGACATCACATGGGAAAACTAAAGTTGAACCAAATTGTTCAGCAAAATCATCTACACGTTTTTTTAATTTTTCGTTTGGATAAGTAAAAGCCAGTTCTGCACCTTCGCGATGTAAAGCTTGCGCAATACCAAATGCGATTGATAACTTACTTGCAATACCCGCGATTAAAAAGCGTTTGCCAGCCAATAGTCCTTGTGCCATGTGAAACTCACTCAAAATAATTTAACAGCATAATGCCAAGTCTAAAGCATTTTAGAAATTGCATAATGCGCCTTTTTTTAGAAAACCATCATTGTATAAACAATGTGGAGAAAACCTGATTCAATCAAGCAGCGTCAATATTTATTGGCCGCTTAAGCGTCCAAATGCAATGCTTGTAATGAATTTCTCCATAAGATCTGTGCAATCTCAGATTCAGTACGGTTTAAGCTCTGAGCCAAACCCAGCAATACATAGGGCAAATTGACCGGCGTATTACGAGTACGCCCTTCCGTCGAATGCTGACAACATAAGGGTGTCATATCGGGACAGTCGGTTTCTAAGACCAAATGTGCCGCCCCTAAAGTCTGAACCACTTGATGTAATTTTTTTGCATTGGGATTGGTGATTTGCCCCGTTACACCAATTTTAAAACCTAGCTTGGTAAATGCCTTCGCTTCTTCAACACCACCACTAAATGCATGTGCGATACCACCGAGCTTAAATTGATGCTTTTTCAACATCGAAAGCACCTCCGCATGGGATTTGCGAATATGCAGCAAAATGGGTTTATCAAACTGCTGTGCTAATTCAAGTTGTGCGGAAAAATACTGCTGCTGCTTTTGAAAAAGTTCGGGCTGTTTATGCTGTTTCAAAAAGGTATCTAAACCTATTTCACCGATAGCGACACAATCATGCTGCTTTAGCAGCTGTTCCACATCGAACAAATGTTCTGTACGATGTTGCTCAATATAAAACGGATGTAAGCCGGGGGCTAAATAGCTTTTGGGAGCATTGGATAAACGATCTAAAAACTCTTGGGTTTGCAGCAAATCGTGAAAACGTGACTGCACAAAACCAATCAATACCAAAGCATCGACACCCACCTGTTTGGCAGCATGCGCCAACTGTTCCCGATCAACGTCAAAATCAGGAACATCAAAATGCGTATGCGTATCAAACAGTGAGTAAGTCATTGAACTAATTAATTTACTTTTACGGCTGAGGCTTCAGCAGCTTCAACTACTGGTAGATATTGCTTTTTCAAGATACTTTGCAATTGATCATACGGAATGGTCAAACGTGGTAAACCCGCCACATATGGCCCAATTTCATATTCGGCATATTGCAAAATTAGACCTTGCTGACTTAGATAAAAGTTTTCAGACAGTTTAAATTTCCAAATCTGTTCATATTCTTGAACATTGTCCGCCAACTTGGCATCTTTCACCCAAGTTTTAAAGACTTCATAGCCCAGCTTTTCAAGTTTAGTACGTTGATTGGGCAGCAATATGTCATTGAGCTGTACCAATTTTTGAGTGCTTAAATCGAAGTTATAATATTGCTGTGCAGAAGAACCATGCGCCCCACCTAAATATGAGCTGGTATTTAAAACCACTGTTGCCAAGGGTTTTTCAGCATTCAATATTTTAGGTTTAATCATCAAACTGATTTGCTGATTGGCACTTAAAGATTTCAATTCTTTATCTAAATTTAAAAACGCTTGCATATAAGGCTGCGTGGCTTTTTCCAATTTTAATTTGGGCGTTTCAACCTTGGCCAAAGCAGATTTTGCTTCAGATGCTGCAGGAACTTCACTTGCAGCGGGAGCATCAGTGCTCAGCGTCTTATCTTCTAAAGGCGAAACAGATAGAATTTCGTCTAACTGTTTTAAGATTTTCGCATCAATAAATTCATCAATAAAGGCTTGATTACTGTTTAAGCGTTCAACTGAAATTTCAGGACAGACCCCGCCATCACATTCAGGTAAATTCAGTTGTAATTTTTCCGCATCACCAATCAGTTTTGCACTCAAATCTGGCTGTTCAGTTTTGGCTTGATCCGGCTTTTTTTCAGGTTCAGCTTGTTGTGGCTGACACGCCGTGAATGCAACAGAAACTGCCAATATTGAGCTTGCCCAAATTTTATTTTTTTGCACCATTGCTTCAACCTTTCATTTCGAATAATTGATATTTATCTCAGTAAATATCTCATCAAATTAAATACTTTCGTTGTTTAGAACATATGCTGATACACATCAGCTTTCAAGACTTGTTGTGTTTGCGCTTTGCTGAGATAAATATCCAGTTGTGTACTATCTTTGATAATTTCATCTGTACGGTAATGCAAACCGACACCTTCTTGATCAAAGAACCAATCTGCTTGGCCCCAATAGAGCTTTTTCGGTGCCGATTTTTTGACATCCACCTCTTGTTCATCTAACCATTTGCCATAGGCTTGCTGCACAATGGCATCCATATTTTGCTGCTGCTTTGCATCAATAATATCTAAGGGTTTGAGATTTTTTTTCGCACGACGGTCTGCCACAAAAAAATAATAGCGCTCTTTGACCGTGATATTTTCCTGTTTGGTATCGACACCGATTTGCAGCAGCACATATTGATTCCGTTGATATGGAACTCGTGTGTACATCGCCAATTCATAGGCTTTATTGGTTTTAAACTCGGCCTGCCAAGCATCTGATTTTTTCACATACGCATCGACAGCTTGTTGGAGATTCATATTCTGCTTTAGTGCAATCTGATCTTGTACGACGCTCGCCTGATTCTTTTCAATCCAGCTATTCAACCACGTATCTACGGTCTGAATGGTTTGTATCTCTAAATCAATACAACTTTTATTTTCACAAAACGGTTTGGCAATTTTAGCGGCTTGCTCTTGGATATTTAAATAAGGCAAAACATCTGGATTGATCACGGCCGCTTCAGAAGCGCCATCATCGGCCGGCTTTGTCGCTTTGTTTTCTTTTCCTGAATCACATGCACCGAGCAGCAAAACACCCCCAAAAAGTGCAAAAACTGTAGCATCCTTGAATATTTTCATGATGTCCTAAACGACCAAATGATTGCGTAATGTATGAATTTAAAAACTCTACCATAAAATAAAACAGCTTCACGAAGAAGCTATTTTATTTCTGTAAAAGAACAACTTAGTGTTCACGTGTATTACGGAACACGATATCCGGATAACGTTCTTGCATTAACTGTAAATTCACACGACTTGGTGCAAGATAAGTTAAATGACCACCGCCATCGACAGACAATTGGTCATGTGCTTTTTTCTTAAATTCGTTGAATTTTTTCTCGTCATCACACGATACCCAACGTACGGTATTGATGCTTACAGGCTCGTAAATACAATCAACTTTGTATTCTTCTTTCAGACGATATGCCACCACTTCAAACTGAAGCACACCCACAGCACCCACGATTAAGTCGTTACTGTTTTGCGGCATAAAGACCTGAGTCGCACCTTCTTCTGACAGTTCTTTTAAGCCTTTTTGTAGCTGTTTTGACTTCAATGGATCTTTTAAACGCACGCGACGGAACATTTCAGGTGCGAAGTGAGGAATACCGGTAAAGTGTAAATCTTCACCTGAAGTAAAGGTATCACCGATCTGAATCGTACCATGGTTATGCAAACCGATAATGTCACCCGGCCATGCTTCTTCAAGATGTTGACGGTCACCGGCAAGGAACGTCAAAGCATCACTAATACGTACATCTTTACCTAGACGCACATGTTTCATTTTCAAGCCTTTTTCATACTTACCTGAACAGATACGCATGAATGCAATACGGTCACGGTGTTTTGGATCCATATTGGCTTGAATTTTAAAGACGAAACCTGTGAAGCCTTCTTCAGTCGCTTCAACTTTACGGTCCTGAGTCGGATGTGCTTTAGGTTCAGGCGCATATTGACTAAATGCATCCAACACATGGTCTACACCAAAGTTACCGAGTGCCGTACCAAACAAGACTGGCGTTTGACGACCTGCCAAAAATTCATCACGGTCTAAAGGCTCATTGGCCATTTGAACCAACTCCAATGATTCTTCAAATGCGGCCCAAGCGAGATCGCCGACTTTTTCACGCAAATCTGCATAGTCATAGCCATCACGAACTTCAATATCCGTAATGGTTGAACCGAAACCCGCCTTATAAACGTAGAATTTTTCTTCGAGTAGGTTAAATACACCGGCAAAGTCACGACCTGTGCCCAGTGGCCAAGTAATCGGAACACATTTAATTTTTAGAACGTTTTCGATTTCATCTAGCAGTTCTAATGGCTCACGAATTTCACGGTCCATTTTGTTGACGAATGAAATAATCGGCGTGTCGCGCATACGACACACTTCCATCAATTTGATCGTACGATCTTCGACACCTTTTGCACCATCAATCACCATAAGCGCAGAGTCAACAGCGGTTAATGTACGGTAAGTATCTTCAGAAAAGTCTTCATGCCCTGGGGTGTCGAGCAAGTTAATCATCTTGTCTTTAAACGGGAACTGCATAACAGAGGTGGTGATCGAAATCCCACGTTCTTTTTCCATTTCCATCCAGTCAGACGTTGCCGCACGATCAGATTTACGGCTTTTTACCATACCTGCAACCTGAATCGCCTGCCCCCATAACAACAGTTTTTCTGTCATTGTGGTTTTACCGGCATCGGGGTGGGAAATAATAGCGAAAGTACGTCGCTGAGCGACCTGTGTCGCTAATTCTTCTTTAAAACTCATGAAAGACACCTACTGCAAAACTCGCAGTGCAAAAGATCAGATCTGATCAATATGGAAAATTGGCGATATTGTATCAGATTGACCATTAAAAATAATCAACCACATCGGGTTGAGTCAAAATCTTAGCGTGGCGTGTCTTGATGTTTTACATTGGATGACGACCTGTTTTTATCGACGATATAACGTATTCCACTGTCTTTTCTTCTATACTCATTGGCAATGCGATAAGACCACAAATGACCTTATTCAACTTTCGCTTTCATGCTTTCTTCAAGCTGTGCCACTGGCATCGGCATTCCTAACAAATATCCTTGTAACTGTTGGCAACCTAAACGTTTTAAAATTTCTGCTTGTTGTTCTGTCTCTACACCTTCTGCAGTGACTGTTAGCCCCAGTCGAATTGCCAAGTGAATAATACTTTCTAAAATAATTTCTTCTTTAGAGCCAACGCTCAAATTGCGGATAAACTCACGGTCAATTTTCAGTTCATCTACAGGCAGTTCTTTTAAATATAAGAAACTTGAATGTCCCGTTCCAAAGTCATCAATCGCAACTTTAATCCCCATCTGTCTCAAATGTTCAAAAGTCACAATACTGGCATCGATATGATGCATCGCTGTTGACTCGGTAATTTCAATAATTAAATTTGACGGGTTAATTTCAAACCGTGCAAAAAGCGACTCTAAGGTACTAAATAAATGTTTATGTTCAAACTGAATGGCTGATAAGTTGACCGCAATCGGATACAGCGGCATGTTCAGCTTTTCCCAGTGCTGAATTTGCTTACAGGCTTCTTCAAGCGCCCAATAACCCATGGCAATAATTAGTCCTGTTTTTTCCGCGCCATTAATGAACTTATTTGGCGTCAGCATACCTAAGGTTGGATGATTCCAACGAATTAAGGCCTCAACCCCACAAATTTCACGATCAGTGGCATTAAATTTTGGCTGATAAAACAAGCTAAACTGCTGTTCTTCTACCGCTTTATATAAATCATTGATCAGTTTCGTCTGACTTTTTTCTTCAAATTGGTCGGCAGTATAATTAAAAAATGAATAGGTATTACGCCCTTGATACTTTGAACTCAGCATTGCAGTGTCTGCATTGATCAGCAGATCTTGCAAGTTCGCACCATGTTCTGGGTACATCGCAATACCAATACTGCCTGAAATATTGATTTCCTTACCTGCAATCAAGAAGCTTTCTTGCATCAATTCCAATATTTTTTCAGACATTGCTGTGGCAGAATCATTGCTTGCCGACTCAAGTACAATCAGAAACTCATCCCCACCGATTCGTAGCAATTTGGCTTTATCATTAATTAAACGGTGAATACGCGTAGCAATTTGAATCAGTAGTTGATCACCCACATGGTGTCCAAACACATCATTGACCGCTTTAAAACGGTCGATATCAATATAAATAAAAGCAATTTTATCTTGTCTTAAGCGATGCTCTGTAAATAGAAAATGTGCATATTCAGCCAAAAACAATCGATTAGGTAAACGGGTCAAATTGTCCTGTACTGCTTGATTTGCCAGTTCTCGATTTGCGCGCATCAACTGCAAACTGCGATGCTCTAAACGTTGCTCTAGTACTGCAACGCTAAAGGCTGCCATCAACAATAAACTGGTGACAAATAAGACAATAAACAGCAATAAATTGTGATTAATTTGAGCCGCGACCAATACATCCATCGAGTTTAGCGGTACAAAATCTACAGCCGCCATACCAATATAATGCATAGCCACAATGCTAAAAGTCAGCATGACTGCAACAAAGGCATTCATGATGTTACGTTTAGACGAATACTTATTTTTAAATGTTAGCCAAAATGCTAAACCTGAACCACAAATCGCGACCAAAATTGAACAGATAACAATTAAAGGTTCGTACCGTTGTTCATAGCCCTGAACGGCTAAACTGAGCATGCCTGTATAATGCATGCCAGAAATGCCAAGGCCCATTAACACGGAGCCTAAAATTAAACGCGGAAAAGGTAAGGTCGGACGAGTGGTCAGCCACACTGCAAAAGTGGACGCAACAAAGGCGATAAAATAGGAAGTTAGGGTCAGACTGGTATCAAAACTATGATTTGAAGGCAAATGGCTGGCCATCATGCCTACAAAATGCATGCACCAGATCGCAGCACCTAAAATTGCGCCGCTGAATAATAAAATGACATTTTCATATCTTGGTCGCGTTCCACGAAACAACATTTGTTCGAGTGAAACAGCTAAGTAACAACTTAATAATGCAACTACGATTGAACCAACGACCAGATTGTAATCATAATGAATATGGGTCATATCAAGCGTTCCGCTTAGGTTATCGTGGCACTTTCTTTAACCGAACTACCCAATCTATCTCTTCCCTTTAACTTGTTACGTTTTCAATTACTTACATATTTTCCCTTAGAATCTATTAGTCTACGATAATGGTCAAGTCTTTCTTTCAAGATTTTAAGCAACTGATTAATTTAAAAAAAGAAAGCTTGACGAAGTTCACTAAAACTTAAACTTTTGATAAAAATTGCATCAGGTGTGTTTTATCTTAGAATAGTTTCTAATCACAATAAAATGAATAAGATAGAATCATTTCTAGATTGATTTCTCAATTTAGATTCAACCCCACTCTACACACAAAAAAAATAGCGAGCCGTAGCTCGCTATTTCTTAATGTGTAAATTTATCTTTTCCGTCAAAAACTCAAGCAATCAGCTCAATGTTTTTATGGATAAGTGGCTTACTTTTTGGCTGCTATTGTTGGTGTTGTACCTTGTAATTTGGCATAGTCCATCAGTACGTTTGCTGCTTCCGTCACAAAGACTTCTTCTTCAGGCAGTGCTGGACGCTGGTTCGCCTTCATTTTTGCACGTGCCTCCACCAATGCATCCATAGACGCTTGGTAGCTTTCCCAGTTGGCATAAGGCTTTTGACCCACCACTTTACGACGCTGATTTTCAGCATCCAAAGACTTTTGCTCTAGTGCCAACAGCTCGGCTTTACGCTTCGCTAAGTCTAGTACCACACGCTTTTGCTCTTCCGTCTTTTTCGCAATCGCAGTACGTTGCTCTAAATATTTAAATTGCGGATCAATGCTGACACGTTGCTGAGATGACTTAATCAAATCGGGAACATAGGCTTGGATCGAGCCTTCACGTTTAAACGGTGCTGTAGGAATGGTATCCCACTGTAAAGCATTTTTCGCTTTACGTTCACCAAACTCTTCATTGTAAATATCAACCAACTTAATATCAGGCACGACCCCTTTATTTTGGGTACTGCCGCCAGTCACGCGGTAGAATTTACGTTGCGTTAAGGTCGCTTGACCATAGGCTAAAGAGTCAAGTTGCACCTGTGCAGTACCTTTACCCGTTGTGGTGCTACCAATCACCACACCACGTTCATAGTCTTGAATCGCAGCAGAATAAATTTCACTCGCAGAAGCCGAAGCCAAGTTAATCAATACTGCCAATGGACCTGCATAAGTTTGCGCGCCCCCATCATCATCTTCAAACACGCTGACATTGCCATTGCCATCACGGATTTGCACCACTGGACCTGATTTAATCACTTGACCAAGCATACGTGCCACTTCTTCAAGTGAGCCACCAGGGTTGTTACGTAAGTCAATGATGATGCCTTCAACATTTTGCGCATCTAAAGTTTTTAAGGCTTTATTGGTATCTTCTGACACAGAGCGGTAGTCTGTACCCGCACGACGTGCACGATAATTTAAATAAAACGATGGAATTTCAATCACACCAAACTTATGTTTTTTGCCATCACGTTCAATTTCAACGGTACGTGAACGCACGCCTGCATCTTCTTCTTGAATCACATCACGTACAATTGTGACATTTCGCGCTTGATTCATGGACGCACCAGCACCCAATAAACGTAGAGTCACTTTGGTGCCACGTTTACCACGAATCAGTCCAACAATTTCATTACTCGGCCAACCGATCACATCCACCATTTTGTCGCCATCTTGGGCAACACCAACGATACGATCGCCTGACTTGACTTGTCCTGATTTGCTAGCAGGACCACCTTCCACAATCGTCTCGATTTTGGTGTAGTCTTCATTACCACGTTCAGGACGGATCGATACCCCAATCCCTTCCAATTGCAACGTGGTTTGACGGTTCAATTCCATCGCATCTACAGGTGGGAAATAGTTACTGTGCGGATCATACGTCAGCATCATGGCATTCAGAGTTTTATCAAGCACATCATCGCTTTTTAAACGACTAATCCGCTCTAACTGACGTGTATAACGCTTAGTTAAGGTCTGTTCAGGTGTTAAATCTTCCGGACCAGTTAAATCTTGACCATTTGCTAGGGCAGGATCATCTTTTAAGGCTTTCTGTTTGGCTTTCTCTTCTTCTTTGCTGATGGTTAAATTGATCAGCTGAGAGACCAACATTTTATTCCAATGCGCACGCTGCTCTTCTGTCGATTTAAAGAATGGCGCTTTTTCACGATCGGTTTCGATGTAGTTATTCGGTTGATTTAAATTCTGTGGCTTTTTCAGCTCTTCCAACATATAGGTGTAGAACTGTTTTAAGCGCTCACGATATTGCGCATGAATGGCATACGGCCCTGTTAAATTGCCCGCTTTGAGATTTGCACCAAAAGTTGAGCCATAACGTTTTTTATAATTTTCAATATCCGATGCCAAGAACAACGTATGTTCAGCGTCTAAACTATCAATATAAAAATCTAAAATACGGTTAGAGGTATTGGCATCTAAACGCTGATTTAAATAGTGTTGACGGTCTACCAATGTTGCAAGCTGACGTGAGACCAAGGCTTGCTCTTGTGTGGGCTGAATGGTACCCGCGCTCACTGCTTCTGTATTATTGGCAGCAATTGCGTCATTCACCACATGAGTGAAAAAGAATCCACCTGTCGCAATCGCAACGGCACAAGCTAATGTTTGAAGTTTCATAAATAATTTGTACTTCCTTGGTATTAAGACCAATATTACCGTGTTGGTTTTCGACCTGAATTGAATAGATTCAAAATCTTAAACAACTTAATATGTTTATGTCGTGTAGTTTTATCATATTCTCTGCTGACAAAGTGTAGCAAATCATTGCAGAATTCAGGTATTGTTTTTCCTTAAAAATTCCAACACGGACACCGAATATGATTGGCGCATTAATGCTCGACATTGCTGGCACAGAACTTACCCAAGAAGATATTGAACTATTACAGGCACCACAAGTTGGCGGCATGATTTTATTTGGTCGTAACATTGAATCTCCTGAACAAGTTCGTGCCCTAACCGACCATATGCGTCAAATTCGTCCTGATATTTTAATTGCCGTCGATCAGGAAGGTGGTCGTGTACAACGCTTAAAGCAAGGCTTCACACTCCTACCAGCTATGGGTAAGTTTGGTGAACTTTACTTAACTGAACCTGAAAAAGCAGTTGAACTGGCTGAACAATGTGGCTGGTTGATGGCAGCTGAAGTCCTTGCGGTCGGCATCGATTTCAGTTTTGCACCTGTGCTGGATTTAAATGATGTTAGTGATGTGATTGGTGACCGTGGTTTTGCCAAAAATATGCAAGATATCATTCCACTGGCAAGTGCCTTCTTAAAAGGTATGAAACGTGCAGGAATGGCATCTACAGGTAAGCATTTCCCAGGCCACGGTTCAGTGAAAGCAGACTCACACGTCGCTGCTGCTATTGACCATCGTAGTTATGAAGAGATCTACCAAAAAGACATGCAAAGCTTTATTCAACTGCAACCACAGCTTGATGCCTTAATGCCTGCGCATGTGATTTATGAAAATATTGATCCTAATCCTGCTGGATTTTCACCGTATTGGATTCAGAAAGTCTTACGTCAAGAGCTCCAATTTGATGGCGTTTTATTCTCCGATGATTTAAGCATGCAAGCCGCTTGTGTCGCTGGCGGCGCAGATGCTCGTATCCAAGCAGCATTAAATGCAGGTTGTGATATGGGCCTCGTGTGTAATAACCGTGAATCTGCATGCATTGCGCTGGATGGCATTCAAAACTTGGCTCTCCCAAATCAAGAACGCCTAGAACATATGCGCGGTAAAATCCCACAGATTGAGATTGGACAAAGCATTGAACTCGGGGCGGACTGGCAAAACGTGCGTAACCGTATTGTGGATTTTAAAAATCAATATTGCTAATCCAAGACTTTCAAAATTCTAGAAAATGGAGCACGACAAGGTGCTCCTTTTTGATTTATGATGAAGTCAAAATAAGTGCTTCGGCGCTATACAAAAATTGCCAATAAAAACAACATTAGGTCAGGACGACATGACACAAAGTTTATCGGAACATCGACACATTTCCTTTACTGCACATTACACCGGCTATATTTGGTACAGCATGGGGATTTCGCATCCCGTTTTTGCCACACGTAAAGGCAAATTTTTAGCACGTTTAGTCCATCCTTTAGAAAGCTGGGCAGAAAAGAATGTGGGCGGTAGCATGCGTTCGACGCTTAAACAGCGCCATGCCATGATCGATCAACATTTAGATCAACTCATTGCCCAACACCCTCAGCTACAAGTACTCGAAATTGCCTGTGGCCTCTCCCCGCGCGGTTGGAATTTTCGTACCAAGCATCCTGAAATTGACTATCGTGAACTCGACTTGCCGGATATGGCAAAAATCAAAACACAGGCACTCAAACAGATTGACCCGCATGCCTCCGAGGTCTTAACTGGCGACATTTTCACACAAGATTTTGAACGTATTTTTCAGAGTTTCAACCCTGAACGTCCTTTGGTGGTGATTAGTGAAGGGCTAATTAATTATTTTGATCAAACGCTACTGAATAAGTTATTGCAAGGGATCACCGAATATGGCGCCTCATTTCAGGAATTACATTATCTGACCGACATCTATCCTGAACCCGTCAAGAACCGTTTAGCACGTTTTATTTGGGCCAGTAGTAAATTACTCAAAGTCATGTCTCGCAGCGCTTTTACTTTTCATTTTCAATCCCCTGCTGAATTACAGCAGTTTTTCAGTCATACAGGATTTGAAGGAGTAGACGTCGTTCAGCCGGCCTTATACTTTCCACAACAGCAGCAAGAACAAGTGATTCCTTTTCACGATGCAGAGCAGCATTGTGGAGATTTGGTTTGGATGGTGCATGCCAAAACAAAAAAACAGCGCTAAAGCGCTGTTTTTTTTTATATGTTCATGTTTTAACTGACGGCTTCTAATAACAACACATCTTCTTTTTGGCGTTGTACAAAGCGCAATAAGCGTTCTGCCAACTCAAAACTACCATGCTTAAACAAAGCGCGAACTTGTGTATCCACAACGTCAAAGATGAGACATTCAATTTTAAACTCACCTTCTTCATCTTCTAGATGTAAAGCCAAATCCCGAGGATATGCGTGCATGCAGTCCAACATTTCAGCCTGCACATTAAACAACACACCGAAATAATTTAAATCCGTAATTTGAGTTTCAACCACGAGGTCTGAATGGCGATGAGATAAATGCGTGAATGGCTGTTGTACACTTACACGCACTTCGCCACGGCGGTCAATATTTTGCATTTGCTCTCGGCTCATTGGAATGATCCCTTCCAACTGCTGAATAGACTCACCGCGTAGATAAGTTGCAAACAAATTCATTGTTTCCTTACGGCGCTGCAACTGTGGTAAATGATCCGCATTAGCAATCATGGCAAACTGCATATTCGGACATTGCAAGGCAAAGCCAGCATTTTCATGTGGCAAAGTAAAACTGTCGTACTGCCCGCATGACACCAATACATCACACTGTGGAATCGGCACGTCTTGCAAACGCAGCAAACGATTACAGTTAATGTCATAACGCTCTTGTTCGGTATTGGTGAATTCAGCCATTTGTCTAAAGAACAAACGCTTTGCTGTCGGTGACATCCGCGTCACATCCAGTTTGGCATGATTAACCAAATACAAAATCACCGCTTGACCAAATTCATCCATGCGCTGTTCTTTCATCAAATGCAAGGATTCTTCAAGCAACATGCGCCAGCTCTTGCGCGTTTTTTGCATTACGCCCATCAATATCATGCGGTCAATCAATTCAGGACGTTGATCCGCCAGTCCTGCAGCCACCACTGAACCGAGCGACATCCCCATCACGGATACTTTTTCTAGCCCGACGATATCCAACCAAACGCCTAACATCTGTGCCAGATCACCCAACTCTAAAGTCCCTGCCGACACCGAAGTATCGACATTGGTAATTTGCTGGTTTGAGCCCATAGAGGGTAAATCAATTAAAATAATAGGTCCTGCCGCAAATAGTTGTTCGACACAATATTTGTAGGAATTAAAGTTTTGAAATGCACCACCAATAATAACAATCGGGGTGCGATGAATCGTTTCAGGTTGTGCAATGGCCATATATTCGACCTTCCAGCCATCAATCCATGTCGTTCTGGCAGGCTGTTTAAAGCTTTGCTTGTCATATAGATCGAAAAAACTGTAATGCGTACTTTCCTGTACGGTGGGATCCATTTGGATAATGGAATTCATATTCCTTTCCTCCATTCCTGCCTTATTTTTATTGTCAGGAATTCATTTAGAGACTCTGCTCGACTTAGCGTCCTGCTCTTTAATCGTTATTTGTACGACTTCAATGTCGCTATTGTTTCATTCTATACAGAGGTTCATTTTACAAGCAACTGATATCCCCGCCGCTTATCTACTTTTGCTCTAAAAACAATTTCAAAATGTTAATTCTGGTCAGCAAGTACAGTCGAATATGCACTTAAGTGCTTCATTGTTCAGTCACAGGCTGTTAATATCGAGTTGAAATTTCTAAGTGATCAAACCGCTATGCAAGAGTCTATTGAACAATACATGCAAACGGTAGGACAGCAAGCACGCACAGCATCACGTGTGCTCGCAGGGGCTTCTACCCAGACTAAAAATAATGCCTTATCAGCAATTTATACTGCTTTACAAAACAGTGAAACTGCAATTTTGGCAGCTAACCAAGTGGATATGACCAAAGCGCATAACAACAACTTGGATAGTGCTCTACTTGATCGCTTAGAACTTACCCCCACACGCTTTAAAGGCATGCTCCAAGGTCTAAAAGATGTAATCGCACTCACTGACCCGATTGGCGAAATTACCGATATGGCCTTTCGTCCGACAGGTATTCAGCTGGGCAAAATGCGCGTGCCGCTAGGTGTTGTCGGCATGATTTATGAATCTCGCCCGAATGTAACGCTTGAAGCCGCATCTTTAGCGCTTAAATCAGGTAACGCGATTATTTTACGTGGTGGTTCTGAAGCTTTGGAATCTAACCAAGCAATTGCGGCAGCGATTCAACATGGCTTAACTGCTGCAGGTGTACCTGAGCATGCCGTTCAAGTGCTTAATACCCCAGACCGTGCTGCGGTTGGCCAATTAATTACTATGCCTGAATATGTCGATGTGATCGTACCTCGTGGTGGCAAAGGCTTAATTGAACGTATCACCAATGATGCACGCGTGCCTGTTATCAAACATCTTGATGGTAACTGCCATGTTTTTGTAGAAGCTCAAGCTGATTTGCAAAAAGCATTACCTATTGCGCTCAATGCCAAAACACACCGTTATGGCGTATGTAATGCCATGGAAACCTTGCTCGTCGATGAAAATGTCGCTGAAGAATTTTTACCACGCATTGCTGAACTCTATGCTGAGAAAAAAGTTGAACTTCGTGGCTGTGCTGAAACGCAGCGCATTTTGGGTGAATCGATTGTTCCTGCAACTGAGGAAGATTGGTACACCGAATACTTAGGCCCAATTTTGGCAGTGAAAGTCGTTACAGGCTTAGATGAAGCGATTGAGCACATCAACAAATATGGCTCTCACCATACAGACTCAATCATTACCGAAAACTTTAGTCTGGCTCGTCAGTTCTTGGCGCGTGTAGATTCGAGTTCAGTGATGATCAATGCCTCAACTCGCTTTGCGGATGGTTTTGAATATGGTCTTGGTGCTGAGATCGGTATTTCAACCGATAAAATCCATGCACGCGGACCAGTCGGCCTAGAAGGTCTGACTTCTCAAAAATGGATTGTGTTTGGTGATGGTCAAATTCGCCAATAATACCCAGTAGAACAATGAAAGCTGTGCTTTTCTGAGTAAAGGCGCAGCTTTTTTTATAGGGATTTAAAAAATTAGACCCAGGGTTCATATATTGAAATATAAGCCTGTAAACACACAGGATCTAGAATTGAAACACATATTTTTTGACAATTAAATGCTTAAGAAGAATAAGAAAAGTTCAATTTACCTGCTTTTTTGCAACAATTTTAGGATTACAGCGCAGCGAACGCATGTTATGTTCTATGTATATCCCTTAAATCGTATAAATTTTGAGGATTATTTTATTAATAAATGAAAACTATGAACTGATAAATTTTAATTATTATTGTGCTCAGGGTCGATAGTGCTTAAGTCTAATCTCCTAAAGTCTATCTAGGACGATAAAAAAACCCATGATAAAACATCATCACAGATCTAAATTGCATCAATCAATACAACTGCAATCAGATCAACATTATGGATAAGTATTTCAATTAGAATTCGGGTATTTAAACGTGTCTACATCAGTATTAGTAATTAACTGCGGATCTTCTTCTATCAAATATGCGTTAGTTTCTGAGCGCCGTGAAGATCGTATTTTTGGTCTAGCCGAGAACCTAGGTTCTGCTGATGCACGTATTAAAGGGGTCACTACAGGTGGTGATGCGCTTGAGCTGTCTATTCCACATGCTGACCATGAAAAAGCCCTCGAAACTATTTTAGAGCGTTTGGCTCACCATAATCCTCAAGCGATTGGTCACCGTGTTGTTCACGGCGGTACATTAACCAAAGCTGAGCTATTAACACCAGAAATTATTGAACGTATTCGTGAAGCTACACCGCTTGCTCCATTGCATAACCCGGCTCACTTGGTAGGGATCGAAGCAACCATGCGCTTGTTCCCTGAACTTCCGCAAGTAGCCGTATTCGATACAGCATTCCACCAAACCATGCCGTCTCATGCATACCGCTATGCATTACCAAAATTCTTGTACACACAGCATAACGTACGTCGTTATGGCTTCCACGGTACTAGCCATGCCTACGTATCTGAGCGTGGCTCAATGTTGGCAGGCAGCTTTAAACAAGGTGGCTGGTTAACTGCTCACTTAGGCAATGGTAGCTCGACTTGTGCGATTTGGAATGGTCAATCTGTAGATACGTCAATGGGTCTAACACCACTTGAAGGTGTGGTGATGGGCACACGTAGTGGTGATGTTGACCCAAGTATTCACAGCTTCCTTGCGAGCAACTTAGGTTGGGATATCTACAAAATCGACAAAATGCTGAACAGCCAATCAGGCCTACTCGGTTTGTCTGATCTATCAAATGACATGCGTACATTGATCGAAGCATCAGAACAAGGTAACGAAGATGCCGCGCTTGCCATTGAAGTATTCTGCTACCGTTTAGCAAAATCTTTAGCAGGTCTCAGCTGTGGTCTACCACGTATTGACGGTTTATTCTTTACCGGTGGTATTGGTGAAAACTCTGCCTACATTCGTGAAAAAACGGTTTCATACTTACCACACTTTGGTTTCAACCTTAGTAAAGAATTAAATGACAACTTAAAACGCGGTACGGAAGGTCGTATTGACCACGGTACTGGCCCACAAATTTGGGTTGTTCCTACCGATGAAGAAGGCCGTATTGCCAAAGAAACTGAGCATGTTGTAGACGAGGTGACAGCGTCTGCTACAAAAAAGCCTGATGCTGAAGCTGCGATTGCATAAGCAATCGCATCAGCCCCTTCGCCTTCAATATTAATTTTTAGCTTTAATTTAGACACCGTATGAAAACAATTTTACTCGTGCCAACTGGGGAAGGTGTAGGTTTAACATCTGCATGCTTAGGTTTAATTTATGCTTTGGAATGCCAAGGGGTCAAAGCAGGTTTTCTGAAACCATTTTCACAGGAAAATGTCGCAGATACTGTAGACCGTACAACGGCTCTTTATCGTCATTTATTTAATAATGAAACGGTAGAACCCATTCACCATGCCACAATCGTGAAACAACTCAGTCATGATGAAAGTGATGAACTGCTCGAAGAAGCGGTTCGTTTGCACCGTGAAATTGCAAAAAAGCATGATCTGATTATTGTTGAAGGCTTGGTTCCAAACAGCCGAGATAACTTTGCCTCAGAACTCAACGCAACTTTAGCAAAAGCACTCGATGCTAAAGTGATTATTGTCAGCACAGCAGATATTCAAAATGCCACGAAAACGGCTGAGAAAATTGACAGTTCTCTACGCCAATTCGGTGGTGCAGCATCGGAACGCACTGCGGGCGTTTTGTTTATGCGCACACGTGGTTTGCCAGAAGAATCTGCACAAATTCCTGTCACGCTTGATCCAAATCTGCGTTTAATCAGTGATACCAATAAATTTGTGCTCGAATTACAACAAAGTAATCCGCAAATTGGTTCTACACAGCTACCTGTCATTGGCCTCGTTCCATTTAGTAATACGCTCAGCGTACCGCGCATGTCTGACTTGGCGACACATATTCAAGCGGAATGGATTAACCAAGGCGATGCTGCTCATCGCCGTGTACTACATAGCAGCTTAGTTGCGTCGAATATTGAACATGAACTTCACAAATTTGTGGCAGGTGAACTGATTATCAGCGCCTCTGACCGTATTGATGTGTTGTTGGCTTCTAGCCTTGCAAGTAGCAATGGTATTCCACTTGCCGGTTTGGTTTTGACTGAACACCATCAACCGAACCCACAAGTTTTGGATTTCTGCCAAACTGCGATTAAGCAAGGCTTACCGATTTTACATACGCCTTTAAGCACTTTTGAAACGGCACAACAACTTTCAAATTTAGGCAATGAAATTCCTGTCGATGACGTAGAACGTGCAGAACAAGTGACTCGCTTTGTTTCAAGCCACATTAATGCTGAGTGGATTACTGAAGTATTAAATGGTTCATATCAACCACGCTTATCCCCTTCTGCATTCCGTCATGAATTGGTACAAAAATCCATTGCTGCAAAAAAACGAATTGTTCTACCTGAAGGTGATGAACCACGCACCATTCAAGCGGCTGCTATTTGTCAATCACGTGGCATTGCACACTGTATTTTATTGGCAAAACCTGAAGCCGTGATTGAAGTTGCGAAAGCACGTAACATCGAACTTCCACATGATTTGGAAATCATTGATCCTGATCTGATTCGTGAAAACTATGTGCCGAAAATGGTTGAGCTGCGTAAAGGCAAACTCAATGATCTACAAGCACGCGAACAGCTACAAGACACCGTGGTTTTAGGCACCATGATGCTTGCACTCGATCAAGTGGATGGCCTTGTATCTGGTGCAGTACATACTACGGCGAATACAGTGCGTCCAGCATTCCAATTGATTAAGACTGCACCTGATTATTCATTGGTTTCTTCTGTGTTCTTTATGCTGCTACCAGATGAAGTCTATGTGTACGGTGACTGTGCCATTAATCCAGATCCGAATGCAGAACAGCTTGCAGAGATTGCGATTCAATCTGCAGATTCAGCAAAAGCTTTTGGTATTGACCCACGTATCGCAATGATTTCGTATTCAACAGGTACTTCTGGTGCAGGTGCAGATGTCGAAAAAGTGGCTGAAGCAACACGTATTGCCAAAGAACGCCGCCCAGACTTACTGATTGATGGCCCGCTTCAATACGATGCTGCATCGGTGGAAAGTGTGGGACGCTCTAAAGCACCTGACTCTAAAGTGGCTGGTCGTGCCAATGTGTTTATTTTCCCTGACTTAAATACAGGTAATACAACCTATAAAGCAGTTCAACGTTCTGCAAATGTAGTCAGTGTTGGCCCAATGCTGCAAGGTTTAAACAAGCCTGTAAATGACTTGTCTCGTGGCGCATTGGTCGATGACATCGTGTTTACCATTGCATTAACGGCGATTCAATCCGAACAACAAGAAGCTTAATTTTAGTTTCGAGTTCTTAACCACCCTTTCGAAAGATTGGGTGGTTTTTTGTTTTATATAAGTTCCATTATATTAAAAATGGCTCAGAATTAGTGGAAATTTCTTTTAAATTCTATGGCTGAATTTTGAGTATTTGGTACATGACCAATAATATATTCATTCTTCGCTTAAAAAAAGAAATCAAAGCTCTGATACACATATCTAATTTAAAAAATAAAAGGAAAAATTTACATAAATTAGAGCCTGGATATGAAGCTAGGGCGTGACGTCTTGCTTCAGTTTATGCCAATATTTATCTAGAAAAAGAAAAACATGGAAACAAGGATTTAGTTGGTCGTTACTATTGGATGGGCTTAGGTGCATTTGCTTCAAAAAGTCTTAGCTGCCATTTTTAAACATGGTTTAACTGCATGGGGGTATAAATGGATTCCACTAGGGGTAATTCGTGATCCTGTACATACTTTTGCAAAAGGTAACTTATGGCTATTTATGGATATTGCACCTTGGCATTATGCTTTGAGCATGTCTTCATCCTCTTTTAATCAATGCCGAACTCAACGTGATGTTTCCAAATTTACTCATATTAAAGAAGAAGTTATAAACATTCCTTGGTCAAATTGTTTACCCATAATTAAAAACTTAAAAGCACTTTAGAAATTAAAAGTGCTTTTGAATATCTACCAAAAATTGAAAAGTATTCTGCCGAGTTCTTATAATATCAAAAACATGGAAAGAGAATATCAGGGGCGACACGCCGGTGTACTTGATAAGGTACCAGAAACTGTATACAGCGAACCATTATCAAACACTAAAGTCGCCAATTATGATAGCCGTATGGAATGGATTAAAAAAGCAGCAGAAAAATATCATCGTTTAATGCAAAGTGATAAAGGAAGATACTTTTTAGAAGAAGAACTAAAAAATTATTGCGAAATGGGGCGATAGCAAAGCTAATTTTACAGTTGGAAAGGATAGTAATGATGGAAAAATTTAATTACTGCATTGTTATTTTTATGGTGGGTTATCTCCTTTCAGCTTGTCAACCTAGTGCAAAAAATACAGAGAATAATGTCATGAATCAACTGCGTTTTAGTTTACATTTAGGCAAACAAGGATTTAAAGATTTTTCTCAACATAATCTTGGGCATCCCGATAGTCATCCATCTGGAGCAAGTTTTAAAGAGTTAGATTTTACACCGCCCAACTTAGGTCAGATTAAAGTTGAAAATGGTGAGAATAGCTTAGTGATAGATCATGTATTTTCAGTTCTAGGAACATCGTTTAATAATGAGGATGGAATACAAGGGCTTGATATTAATGCAGGGCTAAACAAAGAGGAATTTGTACGTCCTGAACAAGCCCACCAAGCTTATGTTGACTTAATGAAACGTATAAATCAGGCCGAATGGAAAAATTATTTCTATCGTTTTTCTGCACGAATAGCAAAGGATGATAATATTCGATATCTAATGAAATCAGGTGATGTCATTGACCCGACTTATATCTTTAATTATGAAGAATGGAAAAAGATAATAAATACAGTTGGAGGGAACTCTATAGGCTACCGATTATATGCCAATGGTATCCTTTTGGATCTGAGTATAAAACAAACTCAAAAAACTGAAGATGGTAAAGAACAATATATGGTTCGTTATGCTTTCAATACGATTCGTTATGATGAAAGAAATTCAATGGATGATTCAGAGAATAATATTGATACTTACAAAATGACCTCAAAAGAGTTAGAACAAGCATTTGCAAATGAGCTGATAAGAAATAAAAAATCAAGAGAAATTGATGAAAAAGAAGTTATAGTACAAGGCTACCATATCGATGAAAATTATGAATGTTATTCACCAATTAAAATGTCTATGCGATAAACCATTTAAAATGTCCTGTTTTTAACCACAAGAGTCAAGCACAGGATTTAAGTTTCTTTGTTCAACAACAGCTTTCTGAGCTTTACGACTTGGCATACTTTTCTTGGCCCGGGAACGTTTATTCTGTTTTTCTAGTTCTTCATGCTGCTGTTGAATATGCGCCAGGACTGAACCTAACCGTTTATTCTCAACAATCTCATTTTGCTGTAGCCCAGCCAATTTATTGAAGATGCTGTAGTTGAGCTTTCGTCCTTCATGCATGAGGGCCACAGTGCCATCCGGATACTCCAGAAATGCAATGTATTGCCCAGCAAGCTTATGATTCAGCTCTGTCGGTTCAAGCAGATAAATACATTTGTCATAGGTAATCGTCAGGTTCTTGGTGACCTTACGCGGTTCCTGCCAGGTAAAAATATCATCCAGTTCAAGATCAGATTCGGTTAATGGACGATGCAGGTTCTTTGAGTTTCGCGCACATTTGGCGAACTTCTGATTGAACTGCTCAATAAAGCAGGGCAACCAGGCATTTGCTTCTGCAATCGAACAGATGCCTTCCAGGCGCATCTCCTTGATCAAACGGTCCTGAAGGGTTCTATTCGCTCGCTCTACGCGACCCTTCGCCTGTGGGGAGTTGGCGAAGATAATATCAATGTTTAACTCATTCAGAATCCGCCCAAATTGCGTGATCTTGCTGTCTTGGCTGGATTTCTGATTCACTCTGAATACCGAGTGTTTATCGCTGTAAAAGGCCAAGGGCTTGCCGTATTGCTCAATGTAGGCTCGGGTTGAAAGCATATAGTCAAAGGTCGTTTCAGCCTCACAAAAGCGCAGATGCAACAGCTTGCCGGTAGCATCATCGATATAAACCAGCAAACAGCATTTGGTGGCTCTTCCTTCAAACCAGTCATGATATGAGCCATCAATCTGGATCAGCTCACCGAAGCAATCACGGTTATAGCGTGGCTGGTATGGGCGTTTTAGACGTTTGGATCGCGGAATCCAAAGGTCATTTGCAGTCATCCAGCGCCGAACCGTTTCTACCGGGATATTCAGGTCAAACATGCTGCTGAGCTTCTCATGCGCCAAGGTAGGTCCAAAGCCCAGCAGATGTTCAGAAATAATGGAAAGACATTGCGATTTTAATAAATCGTCATGGCGATGATGGCCCGGTTGACCACGACTGGCATGCGTCATGCCTGAAACACCATCTTGATTGAGCTTCTGCAATAACCGGGTAATTTGACAGGTGGAAAGATTCAGGATTTCAGCAGCACGGACTTGGGTAATACGATGATCTCGAACGTCTTGCAGAACTGCAAGACGTTGAATTTCTTTGTCAGACATAGTGATCAGCATCTATATTTTATATCCAGTCCATGGTGATAAAAATCATCATAAACCAGACATTTTTATTGGTGAGAATATAGACACTTTAAATGGGTTCTAACAATGAAGATCCTGATGTTTGGCAATATGTTAAATAATCAAATGTTGTCGCGTTTAGACTCAATTTTAAAGCACTTTTACACAAAATTGATCATTGAAACTAAAGATTTGAAGATTTGAAGATTTGAAGATTTGAAGATTTGAAGATTTGAAGATTTGAAGATTTGAAGATTTGAAGATTTGAAGATTTGAAGATTTGAAGATTTGAAGATTTGAAGATTTGAAGAAGAATATTATTTTTATAAAATTTAAAGCAAAAAAAAAGAAGATAAAGCTTTAGGCTTGATCTTCTTGTTGACCGTAGAACCAAGTTGCTGCGATAAATAGAGAAAAACCAATAACTGACAACACTGGAGTAACCATATAATTCACACTCTAACTTTGATGACGTCATTATGTAAAAGTTATATGACAGTTATATGACAAATATAAAATTTTCAAAAATAATAAATATTGTTTATTTTCAATATCTTAAAAATTAAAACATATCTCCTCCTCTAGTTATGTGACAAATATTTCATGAAATATGACAGTTAAAATGTCATTTTCAGGCCATTTATGACAGTTAAATATGGCGCTGTTTAAGCCTATTAAACTTTCGGCCAAAGATTAAGCGAAATACCCACACAACTGTATTTTTGTCTTATAATTTAGCCCGCTAGCTATCAGCCCGCTCAAGAGATATTTGTATGACAACTATTATCAAGCAAGATGACTTGATCACATCGGTAAAAGATGCGCTTCAGTTCATTTCTTACTATCACCCACAGGACTTCATCCAAGCGATGAGCCGTGCGTATGACCGTGAAGAAAACAAAGCCGCAAAAGACGCGATTGCACAAATTTTAATTAACTCTCGTATGTGTGCAGAAGGCCATCGTCCTATCTGTCAAGATACGGGTATTGTGAACGTATTTCTTGAAGTGGGCTTAGACGTTAAATTTGATTTAACCATGAGCCTAGACGATGCAATTAACGAAGGTGTACGTCAAGGTTATCTTGAAAACTCAAACATTCTTCGTGCATCAGTATTAGCTGATCCTGCTTTTGGTCGTAAAAATACCAAAGACAACACCCCTGCTGTAATTCACTACAAACTCGTTCCGGGTAATAAAGTTGATATTACTGTTGCTGCTAAGGGTGGCGGTTCAGAAAACAAATCTAAACTTGCAATGCTTAACCCTTCTGACTCTATCGTAGATTGGGTACTTAAAACTGTTCCAACAATGGGTGCAGGTTGGTGTCCTCCTGGTATGCTCGGTATCGGTATTGGTGGTACTGCTGAAAAAGCCATGATGCTTGCAAAAGAAGCATTGATGGAAGAAATCAACATGGACGAATTACTTCGTCGTGGCCCACAAAACCAAATCGAAGAACTTCGTATCGAAATCTTCGAAAAAGTAAATGCTTTAGGTATTGGTGCTCAAGGTCTTGGCGGTTTAACGACTGTTCTTGATATCAAAATCAAAGACTACCCATGTCACGCTGCAGGTAAACCAGTGGGTATGATTCCTAACTGCGCTGCAACTCGTCATGCACATTTCCAATTAGACGGTTCAGGTGTAGCGCATATTCAAGCGCCTAGCCTTGAAGACTATCCTGCAGTAACTTGGGATTCATCAACGTCTAAACGTGTTGACTTAGATAACATCACTCAAGAAGAAATGAACTCTTGGCAACCAGGTGACACACTACTTCTTAACGGTACAATCTATACGGGTCGTGACGCTGCGCACAAACGTATGGTTGACATGTTAAACAAAGGTGAAGAACTTCCAGTTGACCTAAAAGGTAAATTTATTTACTACGTTGGCCCTGTTGATCCAGTCGGTGACGAAGTCGTTGGTCCTGCTGGCCCAACAACTGCAACACGTATGGATAAGTTCACACGTCAAGTGCTTGAAGCAACTGGTATGTTCGGTATGATTGGTAAAGCGGATCGTGGTCCTGCTGCTGTTGAAGCAATCAAAGACAACAAAGCAACTTACCTCATGGCTGTCGGTGGTGCTGCGTACTTAGTATCGAAAGCGATTCGTGAAGCTGAAGTTGTAGCATTTGCTGACTTAGGTATGGAAGCGATCTACAAATTTGTTGTAAAAGACATGCCTGTATCTGTAGCTGTTGACGTAAATGGTACTTCTGTTCACGCAACTGCACCAAAAATCTGGCAAGCAAAAATTGGTAAAATCCCAGTAGTTGATGCTGCTGCGAACTAATTTCGCCACATTCAAGATCTAAAAAAGCACCCCATCGGGCACTGCTGTCCCACAATTTTTCACAAGAGGAAGCTCATTTGAGCTTCCTCTTGTTTTATGGGTATTTTATCGGGTGAAAATAAAGCTTTTAAAGTTCTTCTTTCAAACAAATTCACTTGAATTATTC
>NZ_VOYW01000041.1:0-26284 GCF_013420085.1 Acinetobacter sp. YH12027 | reverse complement strand
ACGCCACTTAAATAAGTTAAGGCGCTAAAGCGATAAAAGCTACATGATGGCCAGTACTGAGCACTGGCGATCTAAGTCAATGCTGCAGTTCTCATCATCATTGGAATAAGTGGACAAATTCCTGACACGGAATACTATAACTGAGGTCACTTAAATGGGATGCATAAGTTATGTAAGTTACGCCACTTAAATAAGTTGAGGTGCTAAAGCGATAAAAGTGGCACTGTTGGAAATATAGATTTAAGTCGATGATTTTTCCTTTAAAAAAAGTACTTAAAGACGGCTTTGTTGCACAAAGCTGTTTGTAAGGTCTGATTCAGCAATATAATTTCCGAATGAAGAAGCCAGCAACTAAAATCTACCGTACAACGAATTGGTCCGCATATAAACTCAGTGCGAGAAACTTTCAGAGCCAAGTGAATGAGATTCATGCTCGTGTGACAGTATTAAATAAATTTACGGATTTAGGCAGACCTCACACCCAAGTTGTCACTTAAGTTTGAGAAGCTTAGGGGAGTTCTACTTTTAAAATCTTTGTGCAACAAAGCCACAGTAAATGTCAACAGACCCTAATTAGTCATAATAATATTTTCATAAATTTGTCATGTAAATTGAATATTTAAAGCGTATTTTTCGACCATCCTAAGATGAGGCGATGCAATGCTTTGGCATAAGAAAAAATTTAATAAAAAATCAATAAGTTTGGCATGCTGTAGTTTGGGCACAGTTATTTTGACGGGCTGCCAAAGTCCTGCTTTAGTTCAATCATCTTCTGCTTCAGTACAACCACTAAAACAGCCCCACCGTGTGGTTTTTTTCTTGGGAGATGGAATGGGTATCACGACACTGACAGCTGCACGAATTTATGCTGTTGGTGAAGATGGCCAACTGCCGATAGATCAACTGCCAGAGTCAGCATTTGTTCGTACTTTCTCAGAAGATGCACAGGTTACAGATAGCGCACCATCGATGGGTGCCTATATGACAGGTGTAAAAATGAAAAATGAAGTGATATCCATGCAGACTGGAACAATTGCAGTAGAACCAAATCAGGCCGGAAATCATCAATGTGGAACCAATCCTCAGAACCAGAATAAGCAAGACACTCAAACTTTACTTGAATTGGCCAAAGCACGAGGTTGGGGTACAGGGGTAGTCACAACAACTCGCATTACGCATGCTACACCAGCATCGACTTATGCCCATATTTGTCATCGTGATGCTGAAAATGACATAGCATCCCAATTAGTACCAAGTTCGCAAGGTGATACCTATCAGCGTTATAACGTCAAATTAAAAGATGGGGTTGATGTGATTCTAGGCGGGGGTAAGCGTCAATTTCTGCCGAAAGATCAAGGGGGAGAACGGATAGACCAACGGAATTTGATCGCAGAAATGCAACAAGCAGGCTATCGAGTGGTCTATGATCAAACTCAACTCTCCCAGATGAAGTTAGGAAAGAATGAAAAATTATTGGGTTTGTTTAATACTAGCCATTTAAATTATGACTTAGATCGAACCAAAAAAAACTTGCCTGAACCTAGCTTAAAGCAAATGACGTTGGCCGCTTTGGACATTCTAACCCAAAATAAAAATGGTTTTTTCCTGATGGTTGAAGGGGGACGTATAGACCATGCTTTACATGACACCAATGCTAAGCGTGCATTACAGGATACAATTGCCCTAAACGAGGCTTTGGATGCAACCATTAAAAAACTTCGACAAAGTGACCCTGAATTAAAAAATACCTTGATTGTGATAACTGCAGATCATGATCACACTCTAATTTTAAATGGCTATGCCAAGCGTACTGGAAAATATGTACAAGGTCAGGAAACCAGTGTACTAGGTTTGGTTAAAAACTATGATCGTGCGGGTTTTGCCAAAGATATTCATGGACAACCTTATCCGATTATTGGTTTTGGTACGGGCAAAAAGCGTCCGACACAAAATCGGATGGATGACCTAGTAATCAATTTGAAAGACAGTGATATCTGTCATCCAGTACAGGGTCCACAACCTAAACAAGGTGAGAAATATAGTTTTACTTATCCTTTGAGTGAAACTGGTTGGTGTACGGGAGCTGCTGCGGATGATTTCCAGCAAGAAGCCGTGATTCAGACAGGTTTTAAAGATAAAGAAACACATGGCGGGGCTGATGTTTTCTTGGAAGCCATAGGGCAGGGAGCAGAGCAATTCTCGGGCAGCTTAGAGAATGTTAAAGTGAACCATCTGATTCGCAAGATCACAGGCTTATAAGTAGAGGGATATCCAATGAATAGTACATTAAAATAACACTAAATATAAAAAAAATGAAAGAATAATTTACTAAGTTATTGTTTTTAAGTTGATCCTTGTTTTATATGGGGGTGATAATAACTTCTGATTACTAGTTTTTACCTTAAATATACCGATTGAAAGATTCATTTAAAGGCTATAAATACATGAGTTTTACAGTTTGGCTAGGTCAGCATGAGTACTTTTCACAAGATTTAAGATCGACCATGAACGTGATTAAGTTATAGGGGATTGATGAAATAGTTTTTATGAATTTCTGGCTTTCTGGGCTGATTTTATCAAATTCATGTCTATGCAAAATTGCGACATATTTCTCGTGCTGGTAGTTATCCAGAGTTTGGTCTGCATCTATCCATAGTGCAGACCTTTTTTTGGTGACAGTTTTTTCTTAGTGATTTTCGATCTGGATGTAGTGATTTCACGTTTGCAGAATATATCTTGGCGGTGATCCATCTAATATTCGTGATTATAAAGAGAGCTAATTCACAGGTTCTACAGATTATGTAGCGACTAACTATATCAAAGTCTATTTGCAGTTGATGGTTGGCGCTTAGTTTATATTTACGCTTAGGTTTCAGTTAAAAAATCAATATTCTGTTGAATCCGTGATTGAATCATCTGTAGGGTAGATTCTCGAATTTGATGGGGATACAGGCGCTGCGCAATTTGACTAAATTGAAGTGCAATTTCACGCATGGTCAAGATGATCTCATCGACTTCTAGAGTAGTCAGATTAGCTTCTGAAGTACCGAGTTTATGTATGTCATTTCGGGAAATATTGAGCGCTTCTCCCATAATGTCCATTTGATGATAACCACCTGGACCCTCGCAGAAGGTCACATCATAGGCTGGAGCCAATTTCCATTGACCATTTTTCTCCATGAGAAATGAAAAGTTCTTAGTATGGTCATCCCGATTATTGAAAAGCACATTAAACACAGCACGTTTAAAAGCATGCAATCTTTCTCGTACATCTTGCGTACACATCAAGGTTGCCCGGAGAAAATTGCGATAGTCTAGGCTACCTGGAACTTTATAGTCTGCTCCTGTATATGCAGCCAAACTCTGCATTGGAATCCGCATACCATTTTGACGATCGAATCGTTTAGAAGCAAAAGCCGTTAAACCATTGGGCAAATTAAAGAAATGGGTATCTGGAGTCTCAATTGCACAAAGTCGCAAACATTCTGCATAGACGGCTTCAATGGCGCAGACTTCAGGATGCTCTTGCTGAGCAGGAAACTTAATCAGCCAGGCTTCATGTTGATCAGAATCTTGAGTCGAAAACTCTAAATTGACAGGATCTCGGTAAACCAACGCTTTTGGTCTGGCACCTTGAGGGGAGCCACCCATGACCAATAAATGCTGTAGAAATTCACCACCTTCACCTTTGAGTACTTCTTGAACTTCCTGGGCCAGTTGTTGTAAAGGGATATTTTCTGAGGTTTGCATGTCAGCAACACAAGGTTCAAAGGAGAGGGCACCCATTGCGTGACTACTAATATAGGTCAGACGCTCCAAAGGTCCAATTCGTGCTGAATTTAAGCCAATTTTTTTGAAATATCGATCCATCAACATCATGCCCCAACCATCTGGTAAAGCGTCATAGACTGGACCTGGGAGTCCCATTTGATGAGTAGGAAAACCTTGTCTGAATGGTAGACCTTTTAAAGGCAGCAAGTAAGAAGAGAGCTCAACACCTTGCTGTATTGCTTCTGGACTATATTCAAAAGCAATGGTGGGTCTACCTGTCGTGGCTGTTGAACTAATCAGCGTTCCCCATAACCATGATTCGCCCCAACCGTTGTAATAAACATTAAGTCTATTGAGCATTATCCCTTCCTCTTAATACGGTGGCGCTTACTTTGACTCTCATAGCGAAGAATGTCATTCACACTGTTAAGCTGAGGTTTAAATAGTTCCTGAAGTTCGTTTAATCGACCCAAGACCATTGCAATACGGACTAAATTTTCAACAGATACATTTCGTCCCGCTTCAAGATTCGAAACTGTATTCACGCCGACACCAGCGCGTGCTGCTACCTCAGCTTGAGACATCTCCAGAAAGAGTCGTTGCTTACGTAAACGCTCACCTAAAAGAGTCACAACTTCTTCTGGTTTAGTGAAATATAAATCCATTAAATTGGGTCTTAAGAATGAATAATTTAATTAAATCACAAAATAATGGAATTAATCTATAGCTATAGTGTGGCTAAGGAGGGCTTTGTTGCACAGCACATCAGAAGGGTAGGTATAGTCCTTGGGTATCGGTTACAGAAAATCATCAGGATGTACTTTGACTGATTGTTGATACGGAGATTTCAGTATTTTCATTTTTCCTAATAGGTCACATTACTTAGAAAGGGTTCTTCGAAAATTAGTTCATACTTTAAAAATCCTATAAATATTGAGGATATTTTCTTAATGCTTTCAATATAGCATGCGGCTATATGTAACTCGAACGGGCTTAATCTGCCTTTCAGTATAAATTTTTTGGTTCTTTGCACTTTAGCGTGAAGATTGTTACGATATGGACTCATCCATGAGATAACCCGCACATGAGCGCTACCAAGAAAGCAGACAAGTAAGCCGCAGCAACCTTCGTTTTCGGTTGTTGCGGCGTTCTCAAGAACCTAGTTGCTCTGCAAGAGCGCCGCCAAATTCTTAACTTAAGGAGATGGCTTCGTGCGCTCAAAAGATTTTTCTTGGCGGTATTCTCTTCCCGCCACGCTATTGCTGTTATCACCATTCGATTTGCTGGCGTCACTGGGCATGGATATGTACCTGCCCGTGGTGCCTTTCATGGCGGATGCACTTGGGTCCGGTGCAGGGACGATCCAGCTGACGTTGACGGCATACCTGGTTTTGCTTGGAGCCGGACAGCTTCTCTTCGGCCCACTGTCGGATCGGCTGGGTCGCCGCCCCGTTTTACTTGGTGGCGGGATTGCCTATATTGCGGCTTCATTCGGCCTCACCGTAGTTTCATCGCCAGAACTTTTTCTGAGCTTCCGCGTTCTTCAGGCCTGCGGCGCTTCGGCATGTCTCGTTTCCACTTTCGCGACGGTACGCGACATCTATTCGGGCCGTGAGGAAAGCAACGTCATCTATGGCTTGCTCGGCTCTATGCTTGCGATGGTTCCTGCGATAGGCCCACTGCTAGGAGCGCTGGTCGACGCGTGGCTCGGATGGCGCGCAATCTTCGGCTTGCTAGGGATGGCAATGATAGGCGCTGTTATCGCAGCCTGGCGACTCTGGCCAGAGACTCGGCGGCACCGGACGGCAGACCTACAGTGGTCGCAGCTATTGACTCCTGTGAAACACCTGAACTTCTGGCTGTACACGCTCTGTTACAGCGCGGGGATGGGCAGCTTTTTCGTCTTTTTCTCGACCGCCCCCTGGCTAATGATGGGGAGGCAAGGGTTATCGCAACTTAGCTTCAGCTTGCTATTTGCTACAGTGGCCATCGCTATGATGGCTACAGCGCGAATCATGGGACGACTGATTCCCCGGTGGGGAAGCCTGAAGACCTTACGAGTGGGAATGGGGTGTCTGATGGCGGGAGCGCTGTTGCTCGCTGTTGGCGAGACATTGGCACCGGTCTCGGTGCTTGGCTTCATCGCCCCGATGTGGCTCGTGGGTGTTGGTATCGCCACTGCGGTATCGGTGGCACCCAATGCCGCTCTTCGAGGTTTCGATCATATCGCTGGGACCGCTACAGCAGTCTACTTCTGTTTGGGTGGACTACTGTTAGGGATTATCGGGACACTCATTATTACGCTTTTATCGACTGGTACCACCTGGCCGATCATCGCTTATTGCCTCATCCTCGCAACAGCAGTGCTTTGTCTGTCCTGCATCAATCCCAACAGACGCCATCTCAGCCAAGAAGAACATGATGCCTTGGCGCTACAAGGCACCGATAGCGCGCAATCGGTCCATGATCATGACTAGCGCTGATGTTTGGAGCCTGTTCTGGAAGGGCTTTTCGCCAGCGTCTCATGGGCTTCTAGATGAACAGACTTTGCTGATCCGTCTTACACACGACGAGGAGCATACGCCAATTTGTAGCCGATGCGATTGCCCTTGTTTCCTGGTACATGACATCAATTGGCGCCGAGTTCGCGAGTCACCAATTATGCAGTATCGCGTCGAGTTGGATGTACCTGTGCGGCGGCTGCGTTGTCCACAATGCGGTCCAACCAGAGAGCGGATCGATTGGCTACCACCGCGCTCCCGTATTACGCAATCATTGCGCAACTGGATTGAGAAATTAGTACAGATGCTGCCCGTCAGTCATGTTGCCAATCTTTTGGGCTTGCATTGGCATACAGTCAAGACTATTGACATGGAGCGGCTCAAACGTGATTTGCACGAGCCAGATCGAAGTCGATTGCGCCGCCTGATGATGGACGAATTCGCCTTGCACAAGGGTCATCGCTACGCCACGGTGGTCGCCTGTGCCGACACCCAGCAAGTGGTGTGGATTGGCGAGGGCCGCTCGCGTGAGGCGATCCGGCCGTTCTTCGAGTGGTTAGGCGATGCCCGGAACCAGATCGAGGCAGTGGCCATGGACATGAACTCAGCCTTCGATCTTGAAGTGAAGGCCCAGTGCCCCAACGCGGTGGTGGTCTACGACCTGTTCCATGTGGTGGCTAAGTATGGCCGCGAAGTGATGGATAGAGTGCGAGTTGATCAGGCCAATCAACTGCGAGATGACAAGGTCGCCCGCAAGGTGATCAAAAGCAGCCGTTGGATACTGTTACGCAATGCTGACAACCTTGAGCCCGAGCAGGCGGTCAAGCTGGACGAACTCCTGGCCGCCAATGCGTTCTTGACTACGGTGTACGTGCTCAAGGACCAACTTAAGACGCTATGGTTTGCGGAAAGCGAGACGACGGCCAGAAGCGCCTGGCGGGAATGGGCCGGCATGGCCCTCGGTAGCGGAATTGATGCTTTGGTACGATTTGCCAAGAAGCTGGAGCCATATATGGAGGGTATCGTTTCCAGTGCCCTCCACCGGCTGAACACCAGCGTGCTGGAGGGCATGAACAACCGGATCAAAGTCATTAAGCGGATGGCCTATGGATACCGCGACACGGACTACTTCTTCCTCAAGATCCGTGCTGCATTTCCCGGCAAAGTGCGATGAACTAATTTTTTGGGCGTGAGAGGGGAGAGGTGTGAGGGCAAGCAATTTATATCGTGGATACTTCTAAATTACTTATGTAATAGAAGGTGGTAAACATGGATTTAGAGGTAATAACACTAAATATAAAAAAATTGGAAGAATAATTTATTAAATTATTGTTTTTATGTGGTTATTGGTGATGTTATGAATAATAATAACTTTTTTCTTGATGAATTTTACCTAAAAAAATTGATCAGATAATTTTCTTTAAATGTCATGCATACATAAATTTGACAGTTTGAAGGGATCGGTATGTGCATTTTTCACAAGGTTAAAGATCGACCATAAATGTGATAAACGGCAGAGGATCATTGAAAAATGAATGGATTTAAACACTACATGTATGCACGAAAAAAAGTATCGCTGCGGTTCTGCTGACAGGCTGTATTGAGCATTGAATGCAAATGATGTAGTAATTGTCTACAGGCTATAGGACCAGCATGAAGAAGAATGAAATGTAGTTGCCAATTTATAACCTTGGTTGAAAAGCATAGCATTGTTATTCGGAGAAGTGAGGTAAGCCATCCTTCTCTTATTCATTTAAAATGATTCTTACTCAACTGATCTCGACTCATGGGCTGGTTCCAATTAGACGGATAATAACTTCCATCCCCTATCTTTTTCTTACCACATTTCTTGCATTTAATCCCTTCTTTGGAGATTTGATTCAGCATCACTGTTGTCGGTTGAATCAAATCAATGACATAGTTCGTTGGTTCAGGAAAAGCAGAAGAGGCTGCTTTATTGCAAAAGAGAACATTCGGATCAAATGGATTGGATTGCACAAAAGCCATGATACAGCCACAGAGTAATTCACCTGCATGTAATCTGTAACATCCATTCAGGTCATCAGACGAAGATTAATCTGAAATTTAAGCACTAAACACCATAAATCTATGTATGGGCAGACTTTTTTGAGACATATGTTGATAAACATGCGGCAAGTTACATTGCTTAAAAGTCTATCTAAGTTAACGATCTATTCAATTCTGGATAAGTAATCTGAATATTACGATCCTAAATTACCCGAAGAGTATTAAGATTTCTAAGAATCGTGATTGTTGGTTTATTTGGGAAATTAATCAGTGGATTGAAGCAAAGATGATGGCTCATTAAGGATTGTGGGCTTCGACTACTTAAATTTTAGGTATTTTGAATAAAGCATATTTCAAAAATCTTAATTAATGGATTTAAATTACCATAAAAACCTTCAATATTGGCTTGAATCCATTGTTGTTGAGAGTCAATGCGAGACCAATCAATACCATAACCACAATGAGCAATCAGATGCTCAAAGAAAATCCGTTGTGTACGTCCATTACCTTCACGGAATGGGTGTATGACATTAAGCTCACAATACAAGTCGGCAAGTTGAGGAATCAGTTGTTGTGGTGCTAAGCCTTGAAAGTATTTTTTTTCTTGAAGCGGTTTGAGTAGTTTATTGGTTTCAATTTCAATACGGGAAAAATTACAAAAACGGGTGTCACCTTTGGAAATATCGATTTGTCTTAACTTTCCTGCCCAGTCGTATAAGTCGCCAAAGAGCTGCGCATGAATTGATTTTAAGTATTGTAAGTCGTAAGGTGGTTCAGCATATTCAATTAAGTTACTTGCCAATCCAGACAGTTCTAGTTCAGCTTGTTCTAAAATTTGTTCATCACGAATATTGAGTTTGTTCTTTAGGATATTTGTGCCAGGGTAACAATACAGGCTGTCACCCATTTCCCCATATTTATCCATACATGCACCTGACTAAGATTCGGGTTGCGAATACTTCTTATATTTTTGCAAGATTTCAGCTTTACTTTGTTGAGTTGTTTGAGCTGTCGTTGTAATGCCTTCAAGCTTTAGGCTGGCTTGATAGTTTTGCGAACGTGTCGCTTGAATATATTTTCTTTTCTGTTCAGTGGTTCTGAGCATTTCGAAACTCCATTGATGCTACACGTGAAGTAAGTATAGCAGAGAATCTTTTTGATCAATGCTGCATACACAGCATTTCTAAAATGTAATACAACGGTATTGTTTCATGTAATAACAGAAAACTAAAAAAAAGTGGAAGAATTCTTAAAATTTAGACCACCCATGATAAGTAAACCATATGTATTTGTTGATAATTGTAATTTTGAGAAAATTTAGTTGATAAATTAAATGAATTTTAATATACAAAGATATGCTCATTTTTTATATCGATAAAAATGTTAAAATTTGACTATTTAGTAAAAAATATAGAGATATTTATGGGGCAATTTATCATGCCCTTTTGCTTTGAGCGACAAAATGTTCAATTTAAGATAGTAAAAATTAACTCAGAACTACTGAAAATCAAAAAGATTAAACAGAGCCAGAAAGTAGTAGTACAAGCAAAGTTCAAAATAATCTATGTGAAAATTTGGCAAAAAATATTGCTATTAATGCAAACGGAGCCAGGCTTACGTGTGCATTCTAATTATGTTGCAATCTTACAGTTGATACATAATCTTGATGATTTTATCGAAAAATCACAACAACACTTGTGCTTTGAAAGAAAAGCTCAGAAAGAACTGGATGCTAAATTTTTTGCAAGATTTTTTAAGCTAACAAAGAATTCAATAAAGGATCAACTTTTACCAAATCGTTCTGATCACAATGAATTTAAACAATGCAACGTGATAAAAATATTAAGCGAAAATGAATATGCCAAACATTGAAACACAAGAGCAATTCTTAGATTTAGCAGAAAAATATCAACAAGATTATTGTCTATTACGTGATGATATTGTAAATACACAATTTGTCGATCTATCAGATGATTTGTATAAAGATGTCTACGCTCTATACAAATTAGCACAACAAATTTATAGCTATATATCAGGCTCCAGACAGATCGGTAAGTATTCTTTTTTAGCTGCTGTGAGTTTTTTTGCATGTCCAGATTCTAGTAATACACAAGAGCTGTCATCGCAACGTTATTTGATTCTACAAGCGAGTTTTTTAACATATCGGCAGTATCAAGAATTTGCAAAAATTGATAAAGCTGAGAATAAGCAAAAACATGTTTGTGACCTATTACGCTATGTCTCACGATATGTGCTGGATTCTAATCATGCTGAATTATTTCATGAATGTAGTAAGCTGCTAAATTGTTATGTCACGTACGAACGTAATTTGAAAAAAGAGGATCGTAATCAACTTTTTAATATTAAAGATTTCGAACAAGTACAAGTCATAGAGTATTTATCGGCTCTATTAATAATTTTTAAAAGACTAGATGATCGTCGTGTAGTTCATCGTCAGCGTAAGTCAAAAAAAAGCAAAGTTTTGCAATGGCCGACGAAAAATGAACTCAAAAAATTTCGTGAAATTAAAACGGGTAAGCAAGTAGATATTGGACATAACGCAAAGATTAGTATTTATGATGCCGCTCTTCACAAAGATGAAGAGGGTGAAGTTGATCTATTAGATCCTGAAATGGAGTTTTATTCAGAAGATGAAAAGTCTAAAAATTTAAATTATATACTCAGCGATAATGCGACGCATCTAATGCGGCATCGCCAGCGCCGTCATGCTCCTTTTGTTACAAATCCACATTATTTGGCGCCAGATATACTGAAGCAAATTGTTTATGTGTTGAGAACCGAGTTATCCGGGCACTGGAGGGATGCTGCAATCGCTGCAGCATGTTTATTGTCACTTTTGACGGGATTATCACCCGTCGCACTGATGGATTTTAACGAGCTTATTCAAGATGGAATTTTGATCCAGAATGGTTCAAGTAGACGTCGCGAATATTTACTCAAATTAAATCTTAAAATTACAGAGCAGAAGATTAAGAGCTTAAATCATGTGCGGTGGAATGAAGTGATGACACATCAACTACATTTACCTTCTGCTTGGTTTGACTATATAGAACAAGCATCGAATCCACTAATTTCATCAACACACATTAATACGAAACTTAAGAATTGGCTTGATAATCGGTTTGTAGGTTCGATCACTGTAGAAAAACTGCAGGCTCAATTATATTTTCATATATATTATGAAACATATAATGAATATCTTGCTCATGTAATTGCTGGGCGGGATAGTCAGCATCACATGCCTGGTATCTATTATGGCGGGCTACCGAAAACTCAACTCAGTAGCACATATCTAGCCTTTTTAGAAAAAGCACTTACACCACATTCCACACATTTTACTGAAGACACGGCTGAACTAAAAATATTGCAACAACAATTCAAAGTGCAATCTGCATTATCTATAGGAAGGATAGGGAGCCAACTGGCACTTGAACCCAATTTTGTGAAAGAGCAATTCCATATTTTACATAGACATTGTCACGAAAACATCCAAGAAGATAAGCACATTATTAATCAACTTAATGCATATGCGTGTTGGATGTGGCATATCAGTTTGTTGAGTTTGGCAAGTCGGCCTAAAAAAAACCTGTTGGGGAATTTGGATGATTATTGTGTTGAGCTCAAGCTTTTATATGTGAATGATAAAAAAAATAGTAAAGCAAGAAAAGATGGTCGTTTTATCCCTTTATCTGATTTTTTCATAAAAACACTGCAAAATTACACTGCCTTTTTAGAACAAATTATTGAAGCGTACGGTTCATTTTTTAGACAAGTCTTTGCAAAGAAGAAGATAACTGTAAATGATCTTTTTGGTAAGGTCATTTTTAGTAAAGATATCTTGCCGATAACTGTCAAAGAATGGCAGAGCAGGAAAATTAAGTTAATCCCTTTATCGAGAAAATGGGTGAATTCATATATGCAAGGAGTCTTTCCAAAGAATATGTATTCGAATTGGTTACGTCATTTTGACATGAACTTTTTGATGCATGAGCAGCAAGAGGGTAAACCAGCATTAGCTTTTCACTTAATTCAGGCCCTGTATGGTCATGACCAACGTGACCGAGAGGCTTTTCATCCGCATTCTTCACTTATCCCGAATGTCTATGTACAGCAAGCCCGCCAGCAATTGCAAGATAATGTCAAATCTTTATCGATTAAACACTTAGAGCGAAAATAGTTGTATGCAAAAAATCAAAGAACTAATAAAACCACAACTAGATGATCTATTTGTTGATATTCATAAAATGGTGAAAAAGTCGCTAGATAGACAGCCTTCTCCACCTGAAGTATTGACGAAAGAAATGCAGCAAAAACTTGATCAGCAGATCGCTGAAAAATGGCATGACATTAAAGATAGTGTTGATTGTTTGAGTCAAAAGTTGAGCCGAGACGAACAATCAAAACTGATGCAATTTACTGAAGATGAATTTAATAAAAGAAGGAAGCAATTCAACCAGAATGTAGATAAAAAATCATACAGAATTAAGCTAAATCCACATACTAAACGGATCGTACTGCCTAGAAAAATTGAGAGTACAGAGTCACGGTTAGAACAGGGGCATCTACATATCCATGTACTTAAGGAATTAAGGCAGTATTGGCAAGATTCATTTGAATATTGGAATGAACCAAAGTACTTATGGGGAAATTTATGCTTAAGTTTTATATATATTTCAGGCTGTGCAGATGAACAGCATTTGATTGCTATTCAGAAGCAATTGCAGGAGGCCATTGAGCTTGGTACAGATCTGAATTGTTTTCGGTTATACCATTCGGACTACAAAAAAATCACTAATCCATTGTTACTACATTATCGTGTTGAAAACTCTCAATATGGCAACGATGTAGAACAGGGAAAGTTGTACCAATGGAAACATGTTTTTTTTAACCCATATGCGCAGTTCATTTTGCAATATTTAAAAAAGTTGAAAGCTGCTCAGAAAGAATTTTGTCTGCAACATTCAGTTGAAGATTGTATTTTAGAAAGCTTGAGTAAGATAGGCAGGAAAAAAAGTCTTGGGGATCTGCAATATCAAATTAAACGCCGTGGATTTCGTGCATTTAATGATGTGCAAATGGTACTCGAATTTAATCCAAACCTCAGCATAGATATATTTTTGAGTAATGTGCTTCAGCAAGAGATTAATACTGTTGCTTTAAGGCCATCCGAATTTAGATTGCTGTGGAATAATGATTACAATCAAGTCACAGAACCAGATAATCGCCCTATTCATTTTGAACAAGAGCAGTTACTTCCTGAAGTTCCGACTGTTCAAAGCAAATTACAAACGATTCCGTATGAGTTGATGTTGTTTGGTCAAAAGAAACGTAAAGGTCAAAAAGTTGAGCGTTTAGATAAAAAGAGGAATAAAGAAGAACGCACGCTACGTTTTTGGCAAGAAACTAGAAGGGTGTTAGAGGAGAAGATAGTTGATGCTAATACGGAGGAAAAGTCTTTAATTGATGCTCAACTACGCTTAATTCACTGGTTAATGCATTTAAAAAAACGAGGGCTTCAATTATCAACTATTGAAAGCTACTTAGGATCGTTTGGCAAAGAATTTATATTTGAGATTTGGCTCAATAAATTAGATTTAAAGCAACAATCCATAGATGACTATGAGGATTTATATCGGCAGCTATTGAAATACAGCAGTGAACGTGATGAAAAAGCAGTTCAACGAGATTCGGTGAAAGGAAAAACCTCTCGTAAGATGCACCAAAGCGCAGAATACCGTTTTGGTCGCCTAAAAGATTTTCATCAATTCTGTATAGAGAATTATGATGCTCCAGGGGTATTGGTGTTACAGAATTCAAGTTTTAAGCATTTACAAATTTGCAATGCACGGCTAGTGAGTCCTTTGCTATTTGGCAAATTATTGGAAAAACTAGAAAATTTAAGTCAAGAGCCAACGGCATCAGAGTGGGTCGATCATCTGAGTTGTTTAAAGCTGATGTATTTACTAAGTTATAGAACTGGACTTCGATTAAATGAAGTTCGTTGTCTTAAAATACAAGATATTATTTGCCCAGAGCTACTTTATAAAGAAAAAGAAAATACAGTTTTTAATAATATCACGCTTCATATCCAAGACAATTCATATCGCCGTCTGAAAACGCGAAGTGCGAATCGTCAAATACCATTGAAAATTGCATTGTCAGAACATGAGTTTTTAGTAGTACAACGTTACATACAACATCGTTATGAGCAATATTTGGTTAATCAGCAGGATGATCTACTTTTTAGTGTGAATCATCGTGTATTAACTGATCAATGTATCAGCAAAATTACAGTAGATTTGTTTAGTCAAATATTAGGTATGCATCATGGCTTTAGTTTTCATACATTACGCCACAGTGCTGCTAACTATCTAGCAATAACTTTGCTCGGTTCAAAAGAAATGATCAAGACCTACACAGATTGTCCTTGGGTAAAAGCAAAAAAGATGAGGGATTTATTGTTTGGTATGAAAGCACGTGCTCAAGAAGAGATTATTCAACATAAATGGCAGGTGCTCGCCTCTTGGATGGGGCATAGCAGTATTGAGCAAACGGCTTCAAATTACCTTCATGTTTTGGATTTATTAGCAGTCGATCGAATTTATAATTCGCCGTGTATCATTTCAAAAAAAGTATTAGAACAGTGTTTTAGTCCAGTGAAGTCAAGTACAGACTACATAAACCTAAATCGTTATACTCAGCAGCAGAAATGGTTTAATTCTTATCAGCAAACACAGCCAGTTACGATGGCTGGCCGACAAGAAAAGAAGTTTAGTATAGAGAAGAGTACTCTGACACCTTTTCAACGTTTGATAAGTTTTAGAGAAGGTCGATTAAGCGAAGATACCCAAGCTCAAGAATGGATGCAACGATGTCAATGGATGAGCACTAAATGGATGGATCGCCAAAAATTTAATTTAAAAACGAATTATGTTTATAGTAAGAATTTAGAAGAGAGTTGGTTTGATGAACTTTACGAAAAGGCTAAAAAACTGACTCGTCCAGATGAAATAATTCCTCTCCTTGATTTTCATTATAAAGATGATAGGCAGCAAGATGCACTGAAAGAAAAGAACATGGTTAAGGCGCTTAAAATATTATTATTATTTGGAAAACTGCGTAAGAATTTTCTACATTTTCAATGCCGAATGAAAGGTGATGAGCAACAAATTGTTAATTTTATTACTGGTATAGAGCCAATGTTAGGAGATCATCTGTATTTAGAAAAACAAAACTACCCAGTTAATTTGGATGCTCCTGAGCGAACCGTTAAATTTAGTTTTCAAAGAGTTGTCGGCTCTAACAAAAAAAATGTTACTCCGCTGGTTATATTTAATTTAATGTTAAAAATGATGCAAAAAGATGAACTCTGGATCAAATAGCCTAAGCATGTTAAAGGGGAATTGTTTAGAAATTTCCCTGTTTATAAGTAAACTGCCTTTATGAAAAGCACCATGCTGACTTGGATTAATAAGCGGAATGTAGTATCACAGTTTGATCGCTGGATTTACGAAAATGGTGTGAAGATTAGCGGTATGGTAAATCGATGAGCTAAAGTGTTGTAGTCCAAACTCGATCTGACAATTACCCATTTTTTAGTGTGCCCGTCAGGTTAAATTTGAACTGAATTTTTCTCAGCCCAAATTCATTTCCAATCAAGTTATGTTTCAAGTGGCGTGCGAACACTGCACAATTTAATTCACGGTGCCTAAGACAGGTATCAACTTCGGACCAGCCATTCTAGCTTTGCTAATGATTTCCACCAGCTCATCATAAGTCAGTTCAAACTTATCCTCACTATCAAATACATAGACCATATTCTTGCCTTCATGTTCAGGTGGAGTAGGTGGTACAAATCGTTTCGGGATAAGAATTTGTGCGAGTTGTTCGTCAGTTAATTTAAATAAGTGCATGTTTTTATCCTACTGTTCCTTAAAATGTATTCAAACATACTCAAGGACTAATTCGCACTCTGTTAATGTCTTGTTGCCAAGCGTGTAACTAGAGCCTGAGTCGGTCAGTTCCGACTTGTAGCGGTCAGTCCGTTCTTGCAATATACGCTTTACAGTTTTGTAAGGCGTATAACGACTTATCTCATTGTCGTTTAATCTTGCAAGCACGTTTCTCGCAGCATTCCAATCAGCTTGCACAACTTCCCCATTGAAACGGTGAAAACGATCTCCCTTACGTGTACCTATTAAAAGGCCATGCAAGAAAGAATCACTTTGCGAAGTATATGCAGAATTGACTAGATGCACCGTAGAACCTCTACGGTGAGATATAGAAGTTAGGGCATTAGCTAACAAACCTTTAGCCCATGTATTTAAGCGTCTATTGGTGTTTTTGCCATAGTTGCGTTTACTTTGAATTGGGGATGTTAAATCTTCCGCAACAATCACTTTGGCTTTATCAACCAACTTGTGAGTTGCTGTAAATATTAATGTTTTGAGCTTTGCTTTTTGAGTATCTTGTCGCTTATCTAGTTTTTTTCGACCTAGATTATTTAACTCAATTTTCTGTTTCTTGTGCGGTTTGGCTTTAGAAATCGCTCTGAGCTTATTTCTACGTTTGTACTTTTGATTTAGGTAGTCTGATTCACTTGAGATCAATTTACCTAAACCATTGCCATATACTTCACCATCAGAATCCACAAAGGCTTCTGAATAACCTTTATCAACACCTACGGTTTCCTGACCACAATCCTGTGTTTCAACTGCATCATAAGTTGAGTGAACTTCAACATTACCGTTTTTTAGAATGATTCTAAGTGTGCCTTGTGGCGCAAAATCAACAGTGGTGTTTAGTGGAATTTTAATGGTTTGTCGAGGGACTAGACTCGGCACTTTAAGCCAACATTGACCATTTAACTCAAAAGTTTTACACATATCCGCACGAACAATAATTTGATTATGTGTGTGATTAACACCATGCTTAAAGTGATTACGCATTTGACGATGGAGGAAATTATCAGTCATCCATTCATCTTTTTTAAGCAAGGTGTATAGTCTTTTTTGTTCATTATTACAGGAGGTGCGTTTTCGGATCGCCTGCTTTACTTTGTCTTTTGATGCTTCTCGATAGGCTTTAATATCACCTATGCAATCACGTAGCGTTTCTTTCCACGCATTTGCAGAAACACCAAAGTCACGACTTTCTTTCATCCACGCATCACGAATAGCTCTGTCACTGATATTCAAACCTGAAATAGCACCATATTTAGCCCACACCTCGCTACGAATACGACCAAGTAAAACAGCTTGTTTCTCAAGCTGTTTGTACTTTTGCACATTCAAGTTTTTACAATGGTGGATGCGTGTTAATTTCACAAAGTCATGCCTAGGTTAAGGGATTGGATAATCAATAGATATGGATGCTAATATACCAAGACACTCACCTAAAATACAAAAGATAATCATTTAAATCTCTAATAAATACCCACCTTGCCACTACTGAATCGACATAGACAAAATGAGAACTTATGCAAATATTTGTCTATATTTTTAGTTATAGTTAATTACTCTCGTAAAACAGCTGACGAAGTCCGAGATAGAATCATTGCGTCAAAACAAACGTGATGCTTATGCACTTATGATGAAAATGAATTAATTATTATTTAATTAAGTTAAAAGACTGCTATATAGCGGTCTTTTTTGTTTTTGAGCTCTACAAATTTTAATGAGTACATATAGTTACTTTTATAAAAATGATAATAAAGGGTAGAGGAGGTCATCTAAGAATTTAAAGCACAAGACTTATTTAACATTGATGACAGAAAAAGTGAGTTGTTGGGAACTTAAAGAAGAGGTGGTACTTATAATGGTTACTAAAATACAAATACTTAAAATATTAAATATATAAAACAATATATTACAAATATATATGATGCGTAGTGTACGCATCATACATAAAGCGTTCTATTTTGATATAATTGATCCAATCAACCCATTGTTAGGTTTCATTTAAATTCCATGAGTCTTACTGAAATTAAAGTTCGCCAAGCTCATTGTAAGGAAAAAACCAGTTTTTTATCCGATGAAGATGGGCTTAGCCTGAAGATTGAGCCGAGTGGAAGAAAATCTTGGTGCTATCGCTATACAGATCCACAAACTAAAAAACGTCGACGCATTCAGTTAGGTCGTTATCCTGATTTATCGCTGAAAAAGGCACGACAAGTCAGAGATGACTTTAAAGACAATGATTTCTGTTTTGAACAAGATACTGCCTCTAATGTCATCACCTTTGGTAAGGTCGGGGAGGAGTGGTTACAGTTCAAACTGAAAAATGCCTTCAACGATCTACCCCGCTGTGGTGTACTACAGTTAGCAGAAAGATGCTTACAGCAAGATATTTATCCAGACCTTCAGGATCTACCTTTTCAAAACATCAAGCGTTATGACCTGGTTTCAGTAATCAAAAAAATAGAGGGACGCCAAGTAAAAGAACCTGTCAAGAAAGCTTGTAGTTATTTGAACCAAATTTATGACTACGCTGTAGCGATGGGTTATTGTGAATTCAACATCGCGCATGGTTTAAATAAAATCGCCATTAACAGTAAAATCAAGAAAAATTATCCGTATTTGAAAGCGGAGGATATATCTGATTTTAAGTATAAATTACAAAAATTGGATGCCCATCCGATTATTAAAAAAGCACTGCTGTTCAAATTACATACTGGCGTGCGAGGGGCTGAATTGTTATTGGCTGAGCCTCATCATTTTGATTTAAATGAAAAAGTCTGGAAAATACCTGCCTTGCATATTAAACAGTTTCGACGAAAAGTCATATTAGGCCATGAGATTCCCGACTTCTTAGTTCCACTTTCAGATCAGGCTTTAGATATTTTAAAAGACGTCATGCAATGGTCATACGGTGAAAAGTACATTTTTGCTAGCCCACGGAAACATAATCAACCGATTCATTTTAATACATTAAATATGGCTATACGTAAGATGGGCTATGGAAAACATCAATTATCCTCTCATGGACTACGTTCCACTTTTAGTACCATTTTGAATGACTCAGGTTTGTTCCAGGATAACTGGATTGAGGCACAACTTTCACATATTGATAAGAACCGTACCCGTGCCAGCTATAATCACGCTGACTATTTAGCCCAGCGGACTGAAATGATGCAGTGGTGGGGTGATTATTTAAGTACTGCTAAGTGAAAATCGTACTTTTATACATAGACTTAAAACATTATGGGGTTTCAAATGGATAGTAAACAATATACTTGCCGTGTTACATGGTCAGCAGAATATAATGAGTATGTTGGGTTGTTCGAACCACAAGCACTAGCCATTTGTTGTAATTCAGCTTTAAGCGCCCTTAATTCTTTCATGCGTTTATTCACTAGTGCAAGTTGCTGATCAATTAATGCATTAACGCTAGAGCAGCTTTCTTCTGGCTTATTTTTTAATTCGATAAGACGTTTAATATCATTGAGTGATATATCTAGGCTGCGACAATGCTTTACGAATTCCAATTGTTTAAGTGCTTTGCTATCATACAGCCTGAAATTACCTTCTGAACGATTTGGATTTAACAGTAATCCTTCTCTTTCATAATATCTAATCGTTTGTATTGAACAGCCCGATTTTTTTGACAATTCGCCTATTTTCATCAATTTCCCCCAGACATTTGACTCTATAGTTACTATAGAGTCTATAGTATAAGTATGCAACGAAAAGGATATATAAAAAATGACTGAGAAATATTTAAACAATACGAATATCGTTAATTTTGAACACAAAGATATCCAATCCTTGATCGATCAACGTAGGTGGAAAAACTTGGATAACTTCAACAAAATTGGTGCCGCTTATCAGTTTGTAAAAGATGAGATTTTCTTTGGTTATAATGAAAGCGATGATATTGCAGCAAGCGATGTGCTAGCAGATGGTTATGGACAATGTAATACTAAGGGTAATCTGTTAATGGCACTATTGCGTGGACTAGGCATTCAATGCCGATTTCATGGGTTTACCATAGACCAGCAACTACAAAAAGGTGCTATCCCAAGCTATGTATTTTGGTTAGCACCTAAATACATCATTCATAGTTGGGTAGAAGTTTACTTTGAAGGGCGTTGGATAAACTTAGAGGGCTTTATATTGGATGAGCAATACTTAAGCTCTCTACAGGAGAAATTTGACCAAGTAAAAGATGATTTTTGTGGTTATGGTGTTGCAACAAAGTGCTTTTCATCACCAGATACAGATTGGCGTGGAGAAAATACCTATATTCAAAAAGAAGGTATTCATGATGACTTTGGGCTTTATGATTCCCCTGATGAGTTCTATCTCGAAAAAGGGACTAACTTGTCGGGGTTCAAACGCTGGATATATCAACGCTTGATACGTCACTTGATTAATATGAATGTATCAAAACTAAGAAATAGAAAAGTACTAGAGGTACAAAATGCACAACCATAATCATAGTCATCAACATGGTAAAGATGACCGTATTGGTTGGGCATTTTTCCTTAATGTGACATTCACTATTATCGAATTTATAGGTGGTTGGCTCACTAACAGTACGGCGATAATGGCAGATGCAGTTCACGATCTTGGTGATAGTCTTTCAATAGGTTTTGCGTGGATTTTAAGTCGTTTTTCAGATAAAGAAGCATCAGATAAGTTTAGTTATGGTTATCGTAGACTTACTCTCTTTGGCGCATTGATAAACAGTATTGTTTTAATCATTGGCTCAATTTGGATTTTATTTGAAGCAATTCCAAAGCTGTCCAATCCTGAAATGCCTGTAGTCGAGGGGATGTTAGGGCTAGCGATACTCGGCGTTGCCGTTAACGGATATGCTGTATTAAAATTAAAAGCGGGTGAAACATTAAATGAGAAAGTGCTGACATGGCACCTTCTTGAAGATGTACTTGGATGGGTTGCCGTTCTTATAGTCTCTATCGTACTGTTGTTCGCTGAACTGCCGATATTAGATCCCCTTTTATCAATAGGGTTCACGCTGTTCATCTTGTTTAATGTTTTCAAAAACCTGAAATCAACACTCGTTTTATTTCTTCAAGCTGCACCCGATAAAGAGACTCAAAAGCGTATTAAACTATCACTAATGGAATTTCCTGAAGTTAATGGTATCCACCACATGCACTTTTGGTCACTAGATGGTGAAAGTCACGTTTTAACAGCGCACCTTGAGCTGAGTGACAACTTTGACGTTAAAGAATTAATTAGGCTTAAACAAGAAGTTGCAGCTAAATTATCTTCCTATCATTTATCGCATACAACGATAGAGTTTGAGTTTTTAAATGAAAATTGTCGGGATGAAGCGCAGTAAGCTTTATCAATAAAATGTTGGGCATACAATATTAAAAGCAGCTTAATTAGGCATAACCTAGTAATTAAGCTGCTTTTTTTGATTTTAAATTTCGTCGGATTGCTGTTTGCTACTCTCAGAGCCATGCGCCCATTGATATAAAATAGGCAATACAAACAAAGTTAAAATTGTAGAAGATACAATACCGCCGATAACAACTGTTGCTAGTGGTCGTTGTACTTCTGCACCAATTCCAGTGTTTAACGCCATTGGAATAAAACCTAAACTTGCGACCAGTGCCGTCATTAAAATAGGTCTTAAACGAATGATGTGCTGAGTTTCCATCATTGTCTTGGCTTGATGCGGATCAGTCTAAAGCATTCTCAGGAATAGAGGAGCTCGTTGCTGATGTTGTCGCTGATATGATTAGCAATAATGAAAAAGTTCCTACACCACTCTCCGGGAAAATATAGTAGGCAGTTTGTTGTCCTTGTTCTCAGTGGTTCAACAAAAACTAGCCCTCGAAGCCGCAGAACGTGGCGTGGACATAAATTGTTTAGTATCAGTAAAAAGAGCGATGTAATTTTAGTACGAGTGAGTGATAGAGCAGGAACCTATGCTTCATATATTCAGTAAATGGTATGTTTTTGAATTAATAGGTATTTTTAAATAAAGCTTTCTTTGATTTAGTGCTTTTTATTTAATAAATTAATTTTAAAAACAACTTAGGCTAATTGATAAACACTATCTGGAAAGATTAAAAGAAAATATTTTTTAATTTCTGCTAATTCATTTAAGGCAGGTTCCCTTTCAAGCAGTTGAAATGTCCAAATAAGTACAGCCTGATGATTATCATAGCAAGTATTTACTCCAAGAAAATTAGCCATTCCATAACTTCTATTGATGTTCATTTCTTTAATTAATTGATTTCCTAAGTCACGAGCTTGCTGGCTGATCAATAACTCATTTGGTAACACGGCGGTCATCTCCACAAAATAATCTAATGCAGGTTCAATCCTTATATTTAAAAAGTTATAATTTAGTTGAAATGGATAAAATATACTTTCTATAAGTTGTAATAGCCTGCTGTAGGTTAATTTTAGCAAAGTATTACTCAGTCAACAACTTCAAATAACCCACAGCAAGTTATTTTTTGTAAATTAATTTAAATATGATTACTTGTAAGTTATCTAGCCTCATGGGCGATAGAAAAATTTTAAAATTAAGTGAAGTGGTGCATGCAACAGGTATCAATCGCAACACGCTCACAAGTATGTATTATGACCGTGCTGTACGTATTGAATTACCAGTCGCCGATAAGTTGTGTAAGTACTTTAACTGTACGATGAATGATTTGTTTGAGTTTAAGGAAGAAGTTGAAGAAAAAGATTAACTTAATACTTCGTTTGATAAGTTTTTCGAAGAAAAAGACTAGCCAATACTTAGTTTGATAAGTTTTTCTCTGCAGATCTAATATTGAATTTTATAAAATATCATTACAAACAGAGGTGGTTCCACTTGTTTGAACAACTAAAAGCGTATTTATAAGTGATATTCCGCTCTAGTTAAGCCACCTTGTTTTGTTGGGGTAGCTGATCATAGTAAAACTCATTTGGTGTCATTTTGTCTAGACTCGAATGAGGTCGTTTCAGATTATAAAACTCAAAATATGCACTCAATTGCTTTTTCGCATCTGTGACACTGCTATAAGCTTTGAGATACACCTCTTCATATTTAACGCTCCGCCATAATCGTTCAACCATCACATTATCTACCCATCGACCTTTACCATCCATACTGATTTGAATGCCATTTGATTTCAATACATCAATAAATGCATCACTGGTGAACTGACTGCCTTGGTCTGTATTCAATATTTCAGGTGATCCATATTTTTCAATCGCTTCATTTAAAGCCGAAATACAAAAATCCACCTCCATACTAATCGATACCCTATGCGCAAGTACCTTGCGGCTATGCCAATCAATCACAGCACATAAATAAACAAAGCCTTTTGCCATAGGGATATACGTTATATCAGTAGACCACACTTGATTACTGCGCTGAATAGCCAATCCTTTGAGCAGATATGGATATTTACGGTGAGCTTGATTAGCCTGGCTTAAATTTGGTTTGCAATATAACGCCTGAATACCCATTTTCTTCATTAAAGTACGTGTATGACGTCGTCCTATATGATGCCCTTGACGATTCAACAAATCACGCATCATACGACTGCCTGCAAAAGGATATTGCATATGTAATTCATCAATACATCGCATCAGCTTCAGATCTGATGAGCTAACAGGTTTTGGGCGATAATAATAACAACCACGAGAGACTTTCAGTAACTTAGCTTGTTTAGATACTGAAATCTGAAGTGAGTGATCGATTAACTTTTGTGGTTGAAGCGGCCCAGTTTCTTCAACACACCTTCTAAAAAATCAATTTCTAATGCCTGCTCACCGATTTTTGCATGTAACTTTTTAAGATCAATGGGAGGTTCTGATGGAGCTTTTGATTGATCGAAAGCTTGTGAGGAAGCTGAGATCAATTGATTTTTCCAGTCAATAATTTGGTTTTGATGAACATCAAACTCAGAACTCAATTCAGCAAGTGTTTTTTCTGCTTTGATCGCAGCAAGTGCTACCTTAGCCTTAAAGTCGTTTGAATGATTTCTTCTTGGTCTACGTGCCATAAAATACTCCATATATTGATGTTTATAACATCATTTGAGGAGCAGAGTATCACTTATAGGAGTTGTTCAAATTTCCGGATCCATCTCTAAGTGAGGAGGAAATGACTCTTACTATTCAGATGTTGTTTCAAGCTTTTTTTGATTGATAGAGTTTTATGTATTAAACTCTATATTGAAAGTAAATATATTGTAAAAATAGTATGTTATTTACTAATTGATTAAATTATTTACACTTATTCTGTATAATGCTCTATGAATTCATTACTTATTTTTTTAAATTAAAAATCATATGCAAAGCTTAAATGATGAAGAGTGTCGCCAAGTTGAAAGTGTAAAACAGCTTTTACAAAAAAATTTTAAAGATAAGCTTTATGCTATTTATTTATATGGTTCGTATGTTGATGGTGGTTTAAAACATAAAAGTGATCTTGATATTTTAGTTATTATTGAACGTGAAATTACCGATCAGGAAAGAAAACAATTAGCGCAGAATTTTCTAAATATATCTGTTCCGATTGGTCATGCTACAGCGCGTGCCTTAGAAATTACGATATTAGAAAAAGGGAGTATTACCAATAAAAATCATCCATATACATATCAGCTACAATATGGCGAGTGGTTGAGAGAAGAATTACTCAAAGGTGAATTACTTTATAGTCAATCTGATCCAGATATTAGTATTTTACTTAAAACTGCCCAATTACATAACATTACTATCTTTGGACCTGATATTTGCGATTGGTTAAATCCAATTAGCTATGAACAATTAATATTTGCCATGCAAAAAACTTATCCACAAATTATTGCTCATTGGAAAGACGATCAGGATGAATGTAATCAAATTTTAGCGCTATGCCGTATAGCTTATACATTAGATCATAAAACAATAGTTGCCAAGGATGTTGCTGCGACATGGTTTTTAGAATTCTTAAGTCAGATAGATCAAGACATTTTGCAACTCATAATAGATGAATATATTGGGCAAGGTCATGAGCAATGTTGGTTAGTTTTACATGATCAGCTTGCTAAAATTGTTAAAGAATTACAGCATAAAATTGAACCACTACTTTTTAACTGATGTGGAAGTAATGGATATGCTTCTTAGATTATTACCTCACTATATCTCTAAATACCGAAGAGACTTGATATTGCAAAGGGGGGCGTGGTTGGAGTTGCATGAAGATTTTAAATAAAAGCGGAGGAACTAGGGTAAAAGTTGCCAAAAAGTTTCTTCTGAAATGACTTTTATATTATGACGTTTAAGCAAAGCGGAGGTAACTCCATTGCCATAGATCTTATTCCCATTAAATTGACCATCGTAAATCATTGAACTACCACATGAAGGGCTATTTTCTTTAAGCACTACCAGAGTAGCTTTTAATAATTGAACTTTTTTTAAAGTTCTATATGCCCCTTCAATATAGATTGAAGTCACATCCTTTCCTGATTTTTCAATTACACAGGCTTTTCCATCTAAGACATCATCGCCATTACCTCCCGAAATCTCGGCAGGTTCGCGTGGTGTTGATAAACCGCCAAGAATCTCTGGACATACCATAGTAGCTTTTCCATCTTTGACTAATTTTTCGATTTTTTCGTTTAAGCTATGCGTCCCGTTATAACGTACCTTTAAGCCAGCCAGACAAGAACTTACTAAAATCATATTTCCTCTATGAAAAAGATATGTATCGATTTGCTATTTAGCCAGTACCTATTATTTTTTAAAATTAATAGGTTAGTGCTATGGATAAAACAAGAATTTAAATATGATCAATGCAAAGTGAGTTATTTTTTTTCTAACCCACAAAGCTTATAGATTAGTTTGATCCTTTTTGTTTAGAAAATTTATCAATTCAAAGGCCGGCATTTTCAGCGTGACATCATTCTGTGGGCCGTACGCTGGTACTGCAAATACGGCATCAGTTACCGTGAGCTGCAGGAGATGCTGGCTGAACGCGGAGTGAATGTCGATCACTCC
>NZ_VOYW01000040.1:0-28949 GCF_013420085.1 Acinetobacter sp. YH12027 | reverse complement strand
TTCATGTACTTATATTAACAATCAAAACTCAAGGAAAATAGTCCTTAGTTAAATCAAACGACACTTCATGTCGTGTCGCTTATATCTCTGACCTGAAGGACAGAGTTTTACGCTCCATTTGATAAAAAACACCTGAACAGTGTTCAGGTGTTGGGAAAGGGACTTAAGAGATCGTCGAATGATTAGCCATTCTTAATGCGAATGATGCGATCGGTACGATCATTGACTAGCACGTAGTCACCATTGATTTTGTACCATTGTTGATAACGACCGGTGTTCGGTAAGCGGCGCGCTTCACGGTCACTCACTTTGTAGCGGCTTGAATCGAAATAACGAGGAAAGCTTTGACCAACACGCCAATCGCGGCTTGGATTTACACGACGAAAGTCATTACGGTCGTAGCGATTATTGTCATAACGGTTGTTGTTATTCCAATTACTCGGACGGTGATCTTTGTCCCAACGGTTGTCTTGATGTTGGTATGACGGATGGTAACGGCGGTCATCTTGACGATGGTCTGGCGCAGCAATGGCTGCTGTTGTTGCCATCAAAGCCGATACGGAAAGAACTAAACTCGATACGATTTTGTTCATGGGACACCTCTATACATTTCTAATCTGTTTTTCGATGATTCAAAATTAGCGAGAAAGTTCAGAGAAAGCGTGGGGGCAATATAGTTGAATTGTGAAATGTATGGAGGAAATTTGAAGGTGTGTAAATGATCTGAACGCTAGGCAGCATCAGCTTTTGCGGTTAAACATTAAAAAAAACTCATAAAAAAAGCCCAGAGTTGATCTGGACTTTAAAAATATGGCGAAATTAAATTCAAAACGGCTTACATACCTAAAATTTTCAGAATACTGTTACTATCTGAGTTGACCAATATGTAGTCATTATTGATTTTATACCATTGCTGATTACGCGATGGTTTAGGTAAGTTATGGTCTTTATAATCGACTTTATAACCATTACCACGATAATGCTGTGGCATCACATAGCCCGTTTGCCATTTATGTTGTTGCAAACGTTTGACTCCACGTTGTTCACGCATACGGCGTCGATCTTCAAGATCGTCATCGTCCTGATAACCACGGTAATCACGATCTTTTTTCATTTGACCATATGCATTGCCGCGTGGGCCATCAAAGCCACGTTCATCGTTCTTGAAGTGAGGCGCTGCAGACGTGATGCTGCTTGCTATTAAAGCACTGAAAGAAATAGCCAAAATTGGCAAAATCTTTTTCATGTTCAACCCTCATGAGTAATTTATCTTCAATATCACTACTGTACGCATTAAATGCAGAGAAACTGTGAAGAAAGATGAATATTTCTTTAAATAAAACGAAGAGATTGCGGATATTATGCGATAAATTTGGCGCCGAGAACAATCTTTCCATCTTGAAAGCGATGGTCCGATAATGCGCGCTTTTTATCCTTGCAATTCAGCTTTGATTAAATTTGAGGTCTATTGTAAGCACGATCAAAAACGCCCATCAAGTCTTGATGGGCAAATAGGGTAGAGATACTGGAATGAAAACGGTGGGTAAATTCGGGTTTTAGTACCACTGCTCATTGAGGCATTGGAGTGAATAAATCGCTTGAGCCACAGATTCAGCTTGCTCGGCATCGTCCATTGCAGAGATCAAATTTTCAGTCAGTTGTAAGGTTTCAATTGAACGAATGGTTTCAATTTTACGTGTTTGATCAGCCATTTGGGTCTCCTTGCCGTCGGTCTATGTCATGCCCAGCAGTCTATGCTTTTATATTTAATTTGAAAAACCGAATATTATTATAAAAATAATTTAAAAATACGATTAATAGCAAGTGGGGTGATAAAACTGTCTTTTGATCAAAGCTTGTTGAATTTCAAATGCTAATCTAAGAGTTTAAAAAAAGGGCATCAAATGGCCCTTTTTAGTTCTAAATGTGTCACTTGGAACGTAATTAGTATGCGTATTTCAGGTCGGTATAATCCGTTAATGATTTTTGAATATGAGCTTGAATAAATTCATTAATATCTTCAGGTGTCATTGCTGCACCTTGTTTGGTAATCACATGCTCAAACGGTGCTTGATCTTGCGCAATGATGCGATAAACAAAGTTAGTGATCACTTGAAAGCCTGCTTCTTGCTTTTGAATGCAAGTGACATAGAAATAGGCATGCTCAAAGTTTAAGTCAGTATGCGAAAAAATAAATTGTTCAAATAATTTTGCATTTTGACCGACATCTAAGCCTTTTAAATCGTCCACGATACTCGGGTCGAATTTCATGCCATATTTTGCTGAAATCGGTTGACCATCGACCAGTAGGTTAACCATGCCATCCTCAGTTGGAGTCACTGTAATATTGCTAAAGTCAGACATGTATCAATCCAATGTTTTTAAAGAATGCCCCAAGTATCGGCAAATTTGCTAAAAACTCAAGTCGACTTTCGCGTGGGCACTGCAAAATCATTCGGTTAATGATGCGTTGTAAAGATTCAAGACATAAAAAAAGGAAGCGCGATCTTCCTTTTTAAATTGGGTTTTCACCCTATTCATCTTGGGCATCTATGCTGGCACCAGTTAAATGCAAGCTGTCGTCACCCATTAAATATAAATATGCAGGCATGATGCTTTCAGGCGTAGGCAAAGTTTTTGGATCTTCGTCTGGATAAGCTTTTGCACGCATGGCAGTACGTGTCGCACCAGGGTTAATACAGTTAAAACGAATATTGGGGTGTTCATTTTCTTTAGCGAACAATGTGCTTACGGCTTCAATGGCAATTTTTGAAACCGAGTACGCGCCCCAACGTTCACGGGCTTCACGCCCCACACCTGAACTGGCAAAGACCACTGAGGCATGCTCAGATTTTTGTAGTAGTGGCATCAGCTCTTGAGTCAGTACAAAGGGCGCGCGAAGGTTCACCGCCATGACATCATCCCATACATCCACAGGATAATGTTCTAGTTCAGTTCGCTCACCCAAAATCCCAGCATTATGCAAAATGCCGTCTAGGCGACCAAATTGCTTTTCTAAGGTATCGACCAACAGCTCATAATCACGAGGAGAGGCACTAGACAGTTGTAGCGGTAAAATCGCCGGTTGGGGGGCACCCAAGCCTTCAATTTCATCGTAAATCACTTCTAGTTTATTCAGTGTGCGTCCATGTAAGACCACGGTTGCGCCATGTAAGGCATAACTGAGGGCAGCCGCACGGCCAATACCATCGCCCGCACCTGTAATCAGGATAATGCGATCTTTGAGCAGATCGGGGCGAGGTTGATATTCTGAATATTTCATCCGTACCTCCTCGTTTTATTGTGTTGTGTTCTATCGTTATAAAGTCGCTGTGTTGAGCGTTTTCGGTTTGATGACCAAATCATGAATGGCTTCATGCAGGTCAGCAACAGTCTTCACTATACAATCTGCATGCCAAGCTGTTAAGTCATCTTTGTGTTGTAAAGGTAAATAGCCATAAGCCGCTAGAATCGTGTACATCTGCGCATTACGACCAGCATCGATATCACGTGGATGATCACCGACATAGATACAGTCTTGAGCATCAAGATGGATGTGCTTGGCGGCTAAATACATCGGCTCTGGGTCTGGCTTGGTTTTACTGACATCATCTGGGCAAACCAATACCGAGCAGCGCTCAGTCAAATTCAACGCTTTGAGCAACGCTTCACTGAGTGAACGCGGCTTATTGGTGACAATACCCCACGGAATTTGATGTTGTTCTAACTCTGCGAGTAGTGGATACATGCCTTCAAACAGATCGGTATCAACTGCAATATCAGCACCATACAGATCTAGAAAGCGTTGACGATGTGCCAGAAAGATAGGATCTTCAACGTCTAACTCTGGATAGACCAGTTTGACCATGGCACGCGCGCCTTCAGATACCTGTACACGAATGTCGTCAGCACTGACCACCGCAATGCCTTTGTCACGGCACATGTCTTGAATAATACGAATAAAATCAGCCGCGGTATCAATCAGTGTACCGTCAAGATCAAAGAGTACAGCTTTCATTAGGCTTCTTTCACCGTATGAACCATGTAGTTCACATCCACATTCGGTGCGAGCCAATAGCGTTTGGTGATCGGGTTATAATGTAAACCTGTCATATCTTTGAGTTTTAACTCGGCTTGACGAATATCATGAGCTAATTCTGAAGGTTTAATAAACTTCGAATAATCATGAGTGCCTTTCGCCAACATGCGTAAAACATATTCCGCACCAATAATCGCAAACAAATAGGCTTTAGGATTACGGTTAATGGTTGAGAAGAACACATGACCACCCGGTTTTACCAGCTTTTGACAGGCTAAAATGATTGATGCTGGATCGGGTACGTGTTCGAGCATTTCCATACAGGTAACGACGTCATATTGACCGGCTTGTTCTTCTGCCAATTGCTCTACAGGCACTTGGCGATATTCAATATTTTGCACATTTTCTTGTTCGGCATGTAGGCGTGCAACATTCAATGGCGCTTCACCCATGTCGATACCCAATACTTGCGCACCGCGACGTGCCATGCTTTCAGCTAAAATACCGCCGCCACAGCCAACATCTAATACTTTCTTACCAGTGATGCCATTTGAATGCTCATCAATCCAGTTCAAACGCAGAGGATTAATCATGTGCAAAGGGCGGAACTCAGAATGCTGATCCCACCATATGGCTGCGAAAGCTTCAAATTTGGCAATTTCTTGTGGATCAACATTCAATTGCGACATCGGTTGCACCTCAATCAAGTCTTTATATTTTAGAAAAAAGTTTATGGGAGTTAGTGTAGCGCGTCCTGAAAAAAAAGCGATAAAAGCCTTAAAAAAGTTCACAGAATGAAAACGAAATCGACAGATTTGATTTATAGTGTTGCCATAAACTAATCATAATGATTTTGAGGACGATAAGTTCAATGAAAAAATTCCTTTTAGGCACGATTACAACAGCTATTTTGGCTTTTTCTGGCAGTGCGATGGCAGCGCAATTTGTCGCGGGGACTGATTACACAGTTATTCCAAAACCGATTAAAGTCGAACGTCCGGGTAAAATCGAAGTCCGTGAGTTCTTTTGGTATGGCTGCCCACATTGTTTTACATTAGAACCGCATATGCAAACGTGGTTAAAGCAATTGCCTAAAGATGTACGTTTTGTCCGTACACCTGCAGCAATGAATCCACTTTGGGAACAAGGCGCGCGTGCTTACTATGCATCGGAAGCACTGGGTGTTCGTCAAAAAGCACATTTACAATTGTTCCATGACATTCATGTGGGTCAAAAAAATATCTTAGAACAAGGCGCATTTGCTAAGTTCTACACCCGTTATGGTGTTCCTGAAGCGAAATTTAACAGCACATTTAAATCATTTGCTGTGTCTTCAAAAATTGCTCAAGCGAAAAACTTAGCGGCTCAATATCAATTGAGCGGCGTGCCTGCGATTACCGTCAATGGTAAATACATCGTACAAGGTGAAGATGCACGTACCGTTGAAATCGTGAAATTCCTTGTTGATAAAGAACGTAAAGCGAAATAACAGATGTTTTGAAAAAGCCGCACTCGATGCGGCTTTTTTTATGCCGGTACATTTTGCGTTTTAAGTCGATAAATTTTGCGGATCAGCGATTTGAGCCAAAGATCGATCCCAATGTAAGATGCCACGAAATAAGAGCTGAACTTGGGTCTGAGCTTGGCGGCGAAATTGTAGTAGCGCATCCGTACGTTGTGGAAGGTCAATATGTCGATGTATGTCAATCCACTGCATTGCCCAACTTAAGGCCAATTCAAACAAAATTTGTCCCAATACTTTGAGGTCTTGTTCGGATTGAATATGTTGAGTCGCTTCAACTTGAGCCAGTGCATGGGCCAAATCGGTACTGAGAAAATTAAACTCACGAGTAATGGCTTGTCTTAAGAATGCTGAACCACCCCAACGTTCAGCAATAAGAAACATCCATGCCTCAGGAAATTGCTCAACGGCATGAAATAAATAATCCAGACTTTGTCGTGTGCGTGCATCTGGTGCTTGAAAGCATTGCTGACTCAGTTGATTGAGGACATTCCGAAGGTGCAGGGCCATTTGGTCGACTAGTTCCAAACCGAGCTCATCCATGTCCTGAAAATGGCGATAAAATGCAGCAGGAACCAAGCCGACATGACGGGAAATTTCGCGTAAGCTCAGACTGCTAAAAGAACGGCCTGTGGTACTCAATGCAAGCGCTGCATCAAGGATAGCTTTACGACTTTGTTGCTTACGTTCTTCCCGTATCGACATGCAATTCGTCCTGAATTTTGCGTGGCTTCAGTCTAACAAATTTCCTGATGTCGTACGATGGGCCTATCAAAACTTGGATGAATGGATTTTGTAAATGCACACGAATGCATCCCGAATCTGGCTGTACCTTCTGTTATAATGTGCCGCAATCAATTTTGTCAGATTAAGGACTCATTATGCGTATCGACCAACGAGCATTAGATCAATTACGTGAAGTAAAAATTACCCGTAACTACACACGTTATGCGGAAGGTTCTGTATTGGTTGAATTTGGTCATACAAAAGTTCTTTGTACTGCAAGTGTTGACAACTCAGTACCGCGTTTCCTTAAAGGAAAAGGTCAGGGTTGGGTGACTGCTGAATATGGCATGTTACCTCGTTCAACACATACACGTACTGACCGTGAAGCGGCGCGTGGTAAACAAAGCGGTCGTACTCAAGAAATTCAACGTCTGATTGGTCGTAGCTTACGCGCGATGGTGGATTTGAAAAAATTGGGTGAAAATACCATCAGTATCGACTGTGATGTGATTCAGGCAGATGGCGGTACACGTACAGCATCAATTACAGGTGCAGCTGTTGCCTTGGTTGATGCAATGAATGTCTTGCTTGAAAATAAAAAAATTAAACAAGATCCATTAAAAGGTTTAGTTGCTGCGATTTCTGTAGGGATGTATCAAGACGAAGCATTACTTGATCTTTGCTATGAAGAAGATTCAAGCTGCCAAACAGACATGAACGTAGTGATGACACAAGCTGGTGAGTTCATTGAACTTCAAGGTACAGCAGAAGACAAACCGTTTACACGTACACAGTGTAATGAAATGCTTGAACTTGCTGAAAAAGGCATTCAAGAATTGATCAAAAAACAACAAGAAGCTTTAGGCTGGTAAGTTGTTTGATTCAGTTCAAACTGAATAAAGAACGCATCTTCGGATGCGTTTTTTTATGCGCTGAATATAGAAAATCCAACAAGAATCACCTATTAAGCAGCGTGTCTTTGGCTCAAATTAATAGGATCAGGATGCTTTGAAGGACTAAAAATGAAAAATTGGATGATGTATTTTTCTTTGTTCATCGTATTGTTGATCAGTGGTTGTGATTTTTTTGGAAATCAGGATCAAGAGCGTGAAGGTGGTCGTTTTTCTGAACAAAGTGAAAACTCAAAAGATCAGGACGATGATCAAGATGAGCGCGAGCAGCATGAAGACGATGCGGCGCATGAAAAGGACTCTGAACATGAAGATCAACGAGGTGCAAAACAACAGCAAGATGATGATTAAGTCATGCTAGAGGTTAAGCATCAAAAAGGGTGCAATAGCACCCTTTATTTATGTTTAGAGTAAGTCTAGAGCGTTAGGCATTAAAGCGCATCGATAAATCAATCGCTGTGACATCTTTGGTGAGCACACCCATCGAAATATAATCGACCCCTGTCGTTGCCACTTCACGTAAGTTTGCAATAGTGATATTGCCTGACGCTTCAAGTTTGCAGCGACCATTGACGTGTTTAACGGCATCAATCATTTGTTGCTGACTAAAGTTATCCAACATCACAATATCCGCACCTGCTTCCAATGCTTGGTTGAGTTCATCCCAAGTTTCGACTTCAACTTCCACAGGTTTGCCCGGTGCAATCTGGTGTGCTTTGGCAATCGCTTGTTGGATGCTACCTGCTGCCATGATGTGATTTTCTTTAATTAAAAACGCATCAAATAAACCTAAGCGATGGTTTTGACCACCTCCGACAGCAACTGCATATTTTTGTGCAATACGTAGGCCTGGCAGCGTTTTACGCGTATCTAATAAGCGAGTATTTAAGCCTTCCAGTTGTTGAACATATTCAGCTGTTTTAGTGGCTACAGCCGATAATGTTTGCACAAAATTCAGTGCAGGGCGTTCAACGGTTAATAGGCTACGTGCAGAACCTGCTAATTTTAAGAAAGCCTCACCTGCTGAGACACGTTCCCCATCATTTTTTAACCATGTGACTTGTACACTTGCATCAAAAGTTTGAATGAGCGCATTGACCCACGGTTGCCCTGCTAGCACCATATCTTCACGACTAATAATTGTTGCGGTCGCTTGTTCATCTTCTGGAGTTAACAGGGCTGTAATATCGCCTTCGCCAATATCTTCTTGTAGTGCGTGTTGAATATTGATTTGGATTGATTGTTCAAGCAAAGATTGCGATATGCTCATAAGAAGTTCCGTATCTTTTTAACCCAGGAAAATGTGCGCGTTATATTAGCATTGTTCCTTAAAAATGAGCGATTTTTAACTCCTTTCACAGACTTGAATTGAGATTTCAATGTGAAAGTTTTAGCATTAAAACTTTCAAGTAGGGCTCGGCGTTTTGATCTGCAGCATTGCAGGCCGGCTTAGACACAGGATTTTTTTATGTCACAAGCAACAACATTTCAGGTGCAGGATGGGCAATTGCTAGGTGCGCGTCAAGTTCCATCACCGAATTTTAACCAGCGTCCTGAAGATACCGAAATTCAGCTTGTCGTCATTCATAATATTAGTTTGCCACCTTCTCAGTTCGGCGGTGGTTATATCGAACAATTTTTCCAAAATCAGTTGGATTGGTCGAAACATCCTTATTTTCAAACTATTGAAGGGATGCAAGTATCGACACATTTATTGATCCTGCGTACAGGCGAAGTCCTACAGTTCGTCAATTTTAATGATCGGGCTTGGCATGCAGGTCGCTCAACCTATTTAGCACAAAAAGAATGTAATGATTATTCGATTGGCATTGAACTCGAAGGAAGTGATGATTTACCTTTTGAGGCTGCACAATATGCCGTGCTGACCGAGGTCGTGGCGTGTTTACAACAGGCTTATCCTAAAATTCAACAACATATTGCAGGGCATTCAGATATTGCACCGGGACGTAAAACTGATCCAGGTCCATTTTTTGAGTGGAACGCTTTTCGTCAGCAGCTGCATCATTTTAAAAACAAATAAACAATACACACTGCGTTTAATAAACCAATGAAATTCCTTGACGAGTTTCATTACAATAGGCGCACTTTCAAAAGTGAGAAATACCGATGGCGCTTTGGCGTTCGACAGTCATTGTCAGTGCAATGACTATGTTGTCCCGTGTATTGGGACTGGTACGGGATATTGTCCTGTTAAATGTATTTGGTGCAGGTAAAGACTTCGATACCTTCGTGGTTGCCTTTCGTATTCCTAACTTTTTTAGGCGCTTATTCGCAGAAGGGGCATTTTCACAAGCCTTTATTCCTGTATTGACTGAATATAAAACCAGTCGAACCCATGCCGAAGTCCAGATTCTGATTAGCCGTGTTTTTGGCTGTTTAGGTCTGGTGATGACTAGTTTGACGTTCATCGCAATGGTGGCGGCACCCGCGATTATTTATATCTATGCACCGGGTTTCCATGGTGATGCAGACAAGTTTGCGTTAGCTACCGATATGTTCCGCCTAACGATTCCTTACTTACTGTTTATGTCCTTAACGGCATTTGCCAGCAGTATTTTGAATAGTTATGGCTCATTCAGTACACCTGCGTTCGCTCCAGTGTTACTTAATGTCGCGATGATTGCCGGTGCGCTATGGTTAACCCCTTATATGGCCGAGCCAATTATGGCTTTAGGTTGGTCTGTTGTCGCTGCAGGCTTCTTACAATTGGCGATTCAGATTCCAGAGCTATGGCGTAAAAAATTACTGATTCCACCGAAAGTTGACTTCAAACATGAAGGTGTTGATCGCATCATGAAGTTGATGCTGCCAGCGCTGTTTGGTGTCTCAGTGACGCAGATCAACCTACTGTTGAACACCATTTGGGCGTCTTTCATGCAAGATGGTTCAGTATCATGGCTGTATAGTGCTGAACGTATGACCGAGCTGCCTTTAGGTTTGATTGGGGTGGCCATTGGTACCGTGATTTTACCGTCATTGTCTGCACGCCATGCTGAACAGGATCAGGACAAATTCCGCCGTATGATTGATTGGGCGGCTAAAGTCATTATCTTGGTGGGTGTGCCTGCCAGTATTGCGCTGTTCATGCTTTCGACACCTATTATTCAGGCCTTATTTGAACGTGGTCAATTTAGCTTTGAAGATACACAAATGACTGCATTAGCATTGCAATGTATGAGTGCTGGTGTGATTTCATTCATGCTCATCAAAGTGTTTGCACCAGGGTTTTATGCGCAGCAAGATACAAAAACTCCAGTACGTGTAGGTTTAATGGCGGTCGCAGCCAATGCTATTCTTAACGTGGTGTTTATTGGGTTCTTTAAACTGATTGATTGGCATGCTGAGCATATGGCTTTGGCATTGGCATCATCGGGTTCCGCTTTAGTGAATGCAGGGATGCTGTATTTTTATTTACATAAGCGCAATATTTTCCGTTTTGGTGCGCATTGGAAAAAATTGGTGATTCAGTTTGCGATTGCCAATGCTGTGATGATTGCTGCACTGTGGTATGGCTTAACATGGTACAACGGTGATGTATCTGCGTGGATGCGTGTCGCGGAAGTGATCATCTTATGTGTGATTGGCATTGCTGCTTATGGGATTGCTTTAATTGCAACCGGCTTTAGACCTCGTCACTTAAAACCTTAAAGCTAAAACCTACAGCGTAATGCGTTTGACGTTGATGTAAAAAATAAGAGCCCATAGGCTCTTATTTTTTTGATTGAGACTCAAGATGATAAAAACATAGGTTTCTGATTCATGAGTCTGAGGGGAGTAATTTGTAGTTTAAAACGACATACAATCCGTCGCCTAAACTTTTCCTCGAGAGAGGAAACCAACAATTGCGAGAATGACTGCAATAACCAAAAGAATAACAGCAAAGTCTTTGGATAAGCCTGCCACACCACCAAAACCTAGCAGACTCGCAATCAATGCAATTACAGCGAAAATAATAGCCCAGCGGAACATAGTTTTATCTCCATGTGATTTTTTATTCTGTCTCATCAGTATAGGAGTCACAGAAAGCATGCTATGTATTCTTTTGTTTATTTAATGTTCAATATTCGGTAACTTAAACAAGGAATTTATGTGCGGGTTCAGTTAATATGCCTGCCACCTTCGTTGCGAGCGAGAAGATGACCGATACTCTACGCCCACATTTTTGGAAAAAGCATGCTTTGACTGAACTCACTCATTTGGAGTGGGAGTCCCTCTGTGATGGTTGCGGGCTGTGTTGTTTAATCAAGCTTGAAGATGAAGATACGCAAGAGGTGGCATACACCAAAGTGGCATGCAAACTTTTAGATTGTGAAACTGCCAGTTGTTCCGATTATCCAAATCGTCAATCACATGTTCCAGACTGTATACAGCTGACACCACATCAGATTCACCAATTTCATTGGCTACCGCCGAGCTGTGCTTATCGTAGAATTTCTGAAGGTAAAGATTTACCGCGTTGGCATCATCTCGTGACGGGAAGTCGTGACAGTATTTTGAAGGCACGAAAGTCTGCCGCAGGGCGTTGCATCAGTGAAGAAGACGTCAACCCTGATGATATTGAAGATTATATTGTGCGTTGGGTACGCTAAAGGACATAGATACGCTCTATCTTGGGGCTAGAGTTGATCTTGTATCATGGCCAGAAAGTCTTGTTCTGACAGAACCTGAAATCCATGCTGTTTAAGGAGTGCTGTGGTTACTCCATAGCCTTCAATTTTTGTACGCGTAAAGGTGCCATCATAAATATAATGACTGCCGCACGACGGGCTACGATCTTTTAAGACCACCACATCAACCTTATGCAATTGGGCCAATTCCAACATGCGGTGGGCACCCGCGATAAATTCAGCACTGACATCTGTGCCCAAGACATCTTTGACTTGGGCTGTACCATTGAGCACATCAGTGGCTTGACCATTTTGAATTTCTGCAGGAAAACGTGGACAGCTCAGGCCGCCCATCATTTCTGGGCAGGCCGTAATGACTTGGTGAGTCTGCATCAGTTGGCAAATTGCTTGTTGTGTATTTGATTTGGCATCATAACGAACGGGTTGGCCTGCCAGACAGGCACTGACTAAATACTTCAGTGTCATCGTGTCTTGCTCCACAAGTTTTAGTGACTCAAAAGTTCCATCGCATGGTCATAACTGAGCGGACGATAAAAGTAAAAACCTTGTCCAGTATGACAATTACATTCTTTTAAGGTATCGACCTGTTCCGGTTTCTCTATACCTTCGACTAATATATTCAGGGAAACACTCGCACCAATTTGTGTAATCGCTTTGACAATGGCAAGTGCTGAACAGTCGGTATGCATGCGTTCCACAAAATTACGGTCGATTTTAATACAGTCGACAGGGTAGTTACTTAGACGTGTTAATGATGAATGACCTGTACCAAAATCATCTAAAGAAATGTGGATGCCATGGTCTTTCAATAAATTGAGGGCGCGAATCACATAATTTGAGCCACGTTCTGACAGGCTTTGCTCGGTAATTTCGACCTCAATAATATCTGGTGATATACCAAACTGCTTTAAGCGATTCAGTAGTTTTTCCGCATAATCATCACGTAAAAATTCGACAGGTGCAGCATTTATTGAAATCGGTAGCGGTTGCAGTCCAAGTTCAATCCATTTTTGAATATCTTGAAAGATTTTAATTTGCATTGTTTCACTAATGCGTGAAGCCAATTCATAATCTTGAAATGCAGCAAAAATTTGAGAAGGTAATTGTAATTGTTGGTCTTTATCGTACCAACGCAGCAAAGCTTCAAAGCCGACCACTTGACTGTCAGAAAGGCGAACTTTGGGTTGATAAAACGGAATAATTTGATTGGACTTAATCAGGCTGCGGGCTAGCGTTAATTGGCGAGTGGTGTTTTCAAGAATTTTAAACATGGTGTGGTTGAACATTCGCACCCCACCACGACCACTGCCTTTTAAATCATTCAGTGCAATATCTGCGCATTTAAGTAAATTCGAGGAATTTTGTGCATCGCGTGGGTAGATCGCACAGCCAATACTCATACCTATATTGATGCTTTGTCCATTATAGAAAATCGGCATATCCATTTGCTGACAGGCGATGCTGGCAATATCTGTTAATTGTTGTTGCGATTTTAAGTTCGGAATAGAAATGGCAAATTCATCGCCACCTAAGCGTGAAACCACGATATTTGCATCAAAACAGTGCTGAAAACGCTGTCCAAGGGTATGCAGTAAATGGTCTCCAGCACTATGCCCTAAGGTGTCATTAATATGCTTAAAATAATCCAGATCGATCAATAACAAACCCAGTTGTTGCTGATGTTCTCGTGCCACTCTTAAGTGACTTTTAAAGACTCGACTAAACGCACGGCGGTTTAATAAACCTGTTAAATCATCCTGTTCAATGATCCGTTGGAGTTTATTTTCCGCCAGTCGCTGTACCGTAATATCACGGGAGACACAGAGAATTTCTTTGACTTGACCATATTCATTGAATACTGGGCTGAGCATGTTATCCCAATAAGCCATGGGTTCATCGGCCACTTGGCTCATGCCGACAAAGCGAGAAGTTTTTCCTTGTTTGGCTTCTGCAAAAGCATTCAGACACGCGTCGCGGACTTCTTCAGGCAATAATTTGTGCCATGACATACCAAACTCAGTTTCAGTCGGCGACACACCGAGAGCTAAGCAACCAGCGCGGTTCATATGCAGAATATGACCGTCTAGGCTTAATAATTTAATACAGTCGACACTGGCATCTAACATTTGATTACGGCTGTCGAGTTTTTCGCGTAATTCTGCACATTGGGTATGTTGTAATTGTATATTCTTGGCTTGAGGCATTTGTTGAAATGAATATATAGATAGATCAATGCCTTGTTGAACTTGAGGTATTTGCTTTTGCTTTAATGATTGCTTCATACAATCTGTCCAATTGGGTCAGGCAAGCTAAAAATGGGATATCTAGCCGATCATACTTTAATTTGATCGATAAGGGATAAGATCTCTTGTTACATTATAGTTAACATTCGCCTAAGGATTTTTACATGCAAGATACTTAAATAACGACATTAAACCACCCTCCTAAATTGAATACCGAATAAAGCAAAGATTCTGCCAAGGCAGTGTTAGAATAGAAAAAACGTCCCCAATTGCCGGAAACGAAATAATAAGATGTCAGACAGCCAAATTCCTCTTCCTGAACGCATGCGTCCTCATGATTTATCGCAAATTATTGGACAAGATCACCTTTTGGGTGAAGATGCACCGTTACGCCAGATGATTGACCAAGGGCATTTGCCATCGATTATTTTTTGGGGACCTCCGGGTGTAGGTAAAACCACAATTGCATTGTTGTTAGCGCAGGCCGTTGACCGACCATTTATTAGTTTATCTGCGCTCAATACTGGGGTGAAAGAGTTACGTGAAATCATCGCCGATGGTGGAGATTTATTGACACCTGTGGTGTTTATTGATGAAATTCATCGCTTTAATAAGTCACAACAAGATGCCTTACTGAATGCAGTTGAAAAGGGCAAAATTACCCTGATTGGTGCAACCACAGAAAACCCTTCATTTGAAGTTAATAATGCCTTATTGTCGCGTTGTCAGGTGTATACCTTAAATGCTCTGGATAATGACGTAATTCAGCGCTTATTGGATCAAGCCATTCACCAAGATTCGTTTTTAAAAGAGCGTTATATTCAAATCGAAGAATATGAAGCTTTATTTCAATTTGCCGCAGGTGATGCTCGTAAAGCATTAAATCTTTTAGATTTAATCGCCAGTACGTTTGAGCCAGACTTAGAAAATATCATTAACAATGCGGTGGTAGTCAAAGTTGCGCAGCAAAATATTGCACGCTATGACAAATCGGGCGAACAGCATTATGATCTAGTTTCGGCTTTTATTAAGTCGATTCGAGGCAGTGATCCAGATGCCGCTTTGTATTGGATGGCTCGAATGCTCAAAGGTGGTGAAGATCCTGTTTTTATTGCCCGTCGTATGTTGATTGCGGCATCTGAAGATATTGGCAACTCAAATCCAAATGCTTTACTGTTGGCTGGAGAATGTTTCCGATCTGTGCAGGCAATTGGTATGCCTGAGTGTCGAATCATTTTGGGGCAATGTGCGGTGTATTTGGCAACCAGTGCTAAAAGTAACAGTACTTATTTGGCCATCAACAAAGCCTTAGATTTGGCAGAAAAAACCTCGAATCTACCTGTGCCACTACATTTGAGAAATGCACCAACCAAATTGATGAAAGAGCAAGGCTATGGCGTGGACTATTTATATCCACATAATTATCCTGAGCATTTTGTCATGCAGGATTATATGCCGCCTGAACTGAAAGGCACTAAGCTGTATGAGTCTGCACGCAATAAACGTGAAGTCGAAGGTGAGCGTTTGCAGCAACGACGTTGGATGCAACAACAACAGCAGTAATAATTTGAATGATCATAATGGGAAGGCGCTTCGGCGCCCTTTTTTATGTCTATTTCATGCAAAAAAAAGCCCAACTCAAGGCGAGCTGGGCTGAAAAAATAGGATGTCTTTGGGGAGATACATCCTAGAGGGTAGATGGAAAATTTGGTCGGCATACACATTGAAAACTTATAGATCCTGGTGCTGCCTGGTATGTAGGTATCTTAGTGTGAACTTGGCTAAATGTGAAACAGAGGATTTTTATCGTTAACATTTGTTTTTTCGATCATAGATTAATCGAGTAATATTTCATTAAAAAACCGAGCTAAAGAGCTCGGTTTTTTACATCGATGAACGACTTAGATATCAGAAAGGTCGATACCTAAACGTGCAGCAACTTCTTCATAAGCTTCAACTACACCGCCTAAACCTTGACGGAAACGGTCTTTGTCGAGTTTTTTCTTAGTGTCTTTGTCCCATAGACGGCAGCCGTCTGGAGAGAATTCGTCACCCAGTACGATACGGTCGTGGAACACACCAAATTCAAGTTTAAAGTCAACAAGCAGCATGTTGCCTGCATCGAATAGACCTTTAAGTACTTCGTTTACTTTATAAGTCAATTCTTTCATTTGAGCGAGTTGTTCTGCAGTCGCCCAACCTAAAGCAATCGCTTGTGATTCATTCACCATTGGGTCGCCTAACGCATCGTCTTTGAAGAACAATTCGAAAGTTGGCGGAGTAAGTTCTTTACCTTCTTCAACGCCTAAACGACGGCAAAGTGAACCTGCTGCATAGTTACGAATTACGCACTCTACAGGAACCATGGTTAATTTTTTCACTAAAACTTCAGTTGGAGAAAGAAGTTTTTCGAAATGAGTTTCGATACCAGCCGCAGCCAATTTTTCCATGATAAAGGCGTTAAAACGGTTGTTCACCTTACCTTTGCGATCCAGTTGTTCAATTTTTTCACCGTTGAATGCAGAAGCATCGTCACGGAAAACTAGGATGAGGTGGTCAGAACTATCTGTTTCATAAACAGATTTCGCTTTACCAGTATAGAGCAAGGTTTGTTTTAACATGAGGGAACCTTTTTCGAGAAAAAATGCCTAGTACGACTAGGCTGGCCAATTTTGGTAAATCTGAGCTAACAGATCTGCAGCTTTTTCTTTGTCTGCAAAACTGTTATCGGCATTGAACACAGCGATGTTATTGCTTGAACCTACAGAAGAAAGTCTTAAGACATAGGTCTGCTGATCGACCTTGACGGTTACTTCGTAACGGTTTTTGCTCTGACCAACAATGGTATGGTTAAGGCTGCTGAGGGTAGCAAGTGTGTATTGCCAAATTGTAGCAGAATTTCCTTCAACTTTGATCAGTGGATTTTGATTTCCATCCACCAATAGTTGAGGGTGGCTAATATTTGTACTGTCTGTTGAGGAATCTGCGACGACATTATTTTTTTCCGCGGCTGGACGCGGAAGGGCATAGCGATTGCCACGCTTATTTTCAAGCTTTGGTGCATGCTCAATTGCTAGCGGGTCAACTGATGGAGCAGGATACAAAGGCGTTGCAGGACGAACCATTGACCCTTCAGGGTATTTCAGCGGTTCAACATCTGTGGTTTGTTTATAGTCCAGTGTGCCATTATTAAAGGCAAGTGAACTACAACCGGCTAATGTAAATACTGAAAGTGCCAGGCTAAGTCCTAAACGTAATTGCATGATGTTTGCTCTTCTTTATTTGATAACGCCCGCAGTGATGAGTGCTTCACGAAGCGGAGTACGATATTGTTCTGCAAGGGGTGTTAATGGTAAGCGAATGCCTGTTTCAATCAGGTTCATCTCATGAAGTGCCCATTTCACAGGAATTGGGTTCGATTCGCAAAATAAAATTTGATGTAAATTTGCAACAGTATTGTTTTGTTGCTCGGCTTGGACTGCGTCACCCGCCAAAGCGCTTGCACACACTTCGCTCATTTCTTTTGGCGCCACGTTCGCAGTAACCGAAATGTTGCCTTTAGCACCTAAACCCATTAACTGATAAGCCGTTGCATCATCACCTGAGTACACCACCATATCTTTGCCTTTAAGGCCTTCAATGAGTTCTTGACCACGAGGAACATCGCCAGTGGCGTCTTTAATGCCCACGATTTGTGGAATATCAGCAAGACGGATCACGGTGTCGTTGTGCATGTCTACACCGGTTCGGCCAGGTACATTGTACAAAATTTGAGGTAAATCAACAGCTTCAGCAATCGCTTTGTAGTGTTGATACAGGCCTTCTTGGGTAGGTTTGTTATAGTATGGTGTAACTAATAATGCCGCATCTGCACCTAATTCTTTGGCTTCTTTGGTGAGTTCAATTGCTTCGTGGGTTGAGTTTGCACCTGTGCCGGCAATAATTGGAATGCGTTTGTTCGCCACACGGATGATTTCTTTGATCACCTGAGTGTGTTCGGCCATGCTCAAGGTAGAAGCTTCACCTGTAGTCCCTACAGCAACAATACTATTGGTGCCTTGCTTTATATGCCACTCAACCAGCTTCTCGAGGCTCTTCCAATCTACGCTGCCATCTTCAAACATTGGGGTGACGATTGCGACAATTGAACCTTGAATGGTCTGAGCTTGCTGAGTCATTTTGAAAAGCTATCCTATTTGTCCATCCGACAAGATGAAATATTGATTTCTGGATGGTTTCGAATTTTGATTTGTAGCATGTTCATTGGGCTATACCCAAGTTGAATAATGCTTACGCAAATTATGACTGATCAAACGCATAAGAACAATATGCTTTGGTCAAAGCCATAAAATTCTTTATACAAATCAAACTTAAAACAATCAAGTGTAAAATAGCGGTTTTTTTGCAGCCTGAAAATTGTTCAGCAAGGGCTGAATCTTGAAAATGTTTTATTCAATCGAGAGGGTTGGCATGGTTGATGGGATTGATTAAATCATCAGCAAAAGGTTGATCTATGTGTATTCCGTGCTTTTTAATCAGAATTTAAGATTAAATAACAATGACTAAAGATTTAAAAACTATATCAATTCGCTCGGGTTTTATTACAAATGATTGTTAAAAACTTGGGTAATAATCTTTTTTATATCTAATAGAAATAGACATGTTTTTATGAGTGTTTAAAAAGATCGCTTGATTTGACTGTTCATTGCACGATTCATATTTTTTTATTTTAAATTTTTAATTGTTTTTACGACTTTGTGACTTAAAGCACAAAAACTATTACACCATGCACGTAATCCAATTTTGGACGAAAGGCTTCAACTTATTGGTAGTTATATCCTTTATAAGGCTCAGCGATGATGCGACTTAATTTGAACGCTGATGACAACAAGGATTCTCCAATGGAAAAGTCAGATAATAAGCATGCTATTGTCACGGTAGCAATCTGCTTCCTTATTGCCGTAATCGAAGGTCTGGATATTCAGGCTGCAGGTATTGCAGCAGCAGGGATTCGTGAATATTTCGGGCTGGATAGCTCGCAGCTAGGGGTGTTTTTTAGTGCCGGTATTTTAGGATTATTACCTGGTGCTTTGGTGGGTGGTCGGATTGCAGACCGAATGGGCCGTAAAAAAGTATTAATTTGGTCTACGGGGATGTTCGCCATCTTTACCTTATGTACGGTATGGGTAAATAGCTTCCATAGCTTACTCGCTGTACGTTTTCTTGCAGGTGCAGGTTTAGGTGCAGCAATGCCAATTTTAATTACCTTGGCATCTGAATCGGTAACGCCACAAAATCGTGGTCGTGCAGTCGGTTTGATGTACTGTGGTATGCCTGTAGGTGCGGCAATCTTATCATTGGTCGCAATGACGGACTTCGGTGCAAACTGGAAAAATATTTTCTATTTAGGCGGTTTATTACCGATTGTTGTGATTCCATTGATGATTTGGTTCCTGCCCGAATCGCGTGAATTCTTGAAAGCCAAAGATCAAGCGGTTGAAGCGACCGCCAATGGCGAAGTGCAACAAGGTGCTTTCAAAAACCTCTTTAACACAGAAAACCGTTTACGTACTTTCTCAATTTGGGTGAGCTACTTCTTCACCCTGATGGTGGTGTACATCATGTTGAGCTGGTTACCGTCGTTGTTCACCGAACTCGGTTTCACACGTAAAGATGGTGCAACTGCGCAGTTCTACTTCATGGTGAGTGCAACCATTGGTACGATCATTTTAGGTATGTTGACTGACCGTTGGAAGAAAGCTTATGTGATCATTTTGATGTACGGCGGTATTTTGGCAGGTCTATTTGCGCTCAATGGTGCAGGTTCATTGACCCAAATGTACATGGCGTCAGCTTTAGTCGGTGCATTCGTGATTGGTTGCCAAGGGGTGCTGTATGCCTTCGGTGGTATCGTATATCCAACACAGTTACGTGGTACGGGTGTTGGTGTTGCTTCAGCCGTTGGTCGTGTCGGTGCAATGTTAGGCCCTGCAATTGCGGGTCAGCTATTGGCAGCAGGTTTTGGTGCGGCAGGGGTGATTACCGCTGCAATTCCATGTATCGCAATCTCTGCAGTATTTATGTTGTTGTTGGTACGTCGTATTCCATCTTAAGGAACATGTCATATCAAAAAAGCCCGCATATTGCGGGCTTTTTTATGGCGACAATTGAAGTCGCGCTAATGCTTTAAACCAAGATAAATAAATGTATTTTATGTAAAAATACAGCAGAAAGAGAAAATAAAAAATCAACGTAGAGGGGCTATGTCAGCAAGAAAACTGGTCGCAATTTTTAAAGTTGATCAACGTGAATTCAGTTTGTATCTACATCAATATGAATTTATCTTGGAACTCAAACCTGTATTTCAAAGAAATCGCCAGCAGCCGAGACAAAATGCGTGGTTGGCCTTTGCCGATGAACCTACCCTAGAAGATGTTGCTGAAAATATTAATGCGTTTGAGGTCATGCAACAGACACGCAGCCATTTATTAAAATATATCTTTCAACATCAACCGCGCTATTTTTATTTTCATGCTTCGACTCGGCGAAAAGCCCGTATTTACCCACGCTTTGCACAGCGTTTGGTTGAGCATTTGCCCAAGTATCGGTATTGTCAGGAAGGACAGTCATTTTATTTTTATGCACAGGACTGAATACTAAGGCTTTTAAAATATGAGCGAATCAGTAGAGTCGCCGACAATGCATGACAACGGATGGAGAGATATGCAAAAAAATACAGCGCTGATTGTGGTCGATGTACAAAATGGTTTTACCCCAGGCGGTCAGTTGGCTGTTGCCAATGCCGATCAAATTATTCCAGGGATTAATCAACTGGGGCAATACTTTACGAATATTGTGCTGACTCAAGATTGGCATCCAGCCGACCATATCTCTTTTGCTGAAAATCATCCTGAGCATGTACCTTATGACAGCATAGAGTTGAGTTATGGGGCGCAAGTACTGTGGCCGACGCATTGTGTACAAGGCACACAGGATGCCGAATTGCATCCTAATTTAAATTTACCGACGGCGCAGCTGATTATCCGTAAAGGTTTTCATCAGCATATCGACAGCTACTCTGCTTTTATGGAAGCAGATCAGAAAACTTCAACAGGTTTGGCGGGCTATTTGCGCGAACGTGGTATTGATACAGTCTTTGTGGTGGGCATTGCCACGGATTTCTGTGTTGCATGGACGGCAATGGATGCACGTAAGCTTGGTTTTGAAACTTTTGTGATTGCTGATTTGACCAAAGGGATCGATTTACAGGGTTCTTTACAGCATGCATGGCAAGACATGTTGGCGAATGGGGTGAAGCGTATTTACCTGAAAGATATTGTGCAGCAGCATGCACAGGCATTATCTTTGGCATGACCCAGTGGGCTCAGTTGAGAAAAGGCACAAGGGTGTGCCTTTTTTTGTCCCTGTTTTTAAATGGAAGATGCCTATGTCGGCTTTCTTAAAATTCACTCAATTTGTGCAGAAAACATTTGCGATTTGGGTGGTGCTGTTTGCAGCGCTCGCCATGTTTTTTCCCGATGTATTTGTTTGGTTAAAAGCATATATCCCATGGATGCTAGGCATCATTATGTTGGGTATGGGCATGACCATGACACTGCAAGATTTTAAAAGTGTATTGCAAAGCCCTAAAGCTGTGATGATCGGGGTTTTGGCACAGTTTATTGTGATGCCGGGATTGGCTTTTTTCTTGTGTAAATTATTACAACTGCCGACAGAAATCGCGATCGGGGTCATTCTTGTCGGTTGCTGTCCGGGTGGAACGGCTTCTAATGTCATCACCTATATGGCAAAAGGCAATACCGCATTATCTGTTGCCTGTACCTCTGTTTCGACATTACTCGCACCGGTTTTAACCCCTGCGATTTTCTATTTGCTGGCAAGCCAATGGATTGAAATTAATGCGGCATCGATGTTGGTTTCAATTTTACAAGTGGTTTTATTTCCGATCATTGTGGGGTTAATGATTCGAACTGTCTTTAAGCACCGAGTGGATGCCTATATACAGGTCATGCCATTGGTTTCTGTTGTGGCAATTGTGGCGATTGTGGCGGCCATCATTGCGGGTAGCCGAACACAGATTTTGCAATCAGGTTTACTGATTCTGGGGGTAGTGGCCTTACATAATGGCTTGGGCTATCTATTGGGTTTTTGGGCCAGCCGACTATTTAAATTGCCCTATGCAGACTGTAAAGCAGTATCAATTGAAGTCGGGATGCAAAACTCAGGTTTGGGTGTGGCATTGGCGGCGACCCATTTTGCCGCTTCACCTCTGACCGCTGTGCCGAGTGCGATTTTTAGTTTGTGGCACAATATCTCGGGTCCTGCACTGGCAACCTATTGGGCAGCACGGACGAGTGAGCCCAAAGCATCGGAACAAGACAAGCCTGTGCAATAAACAAAAAAACAATTCAGTAAAATAGAGGGCAATGTCCCTCTTTTTTTGATGTCGAAAATAAATTTTACGATTTGATGAATACGGTTTTAGAGAATTGGATGCTTTTTTAATTGATTAATGCTATTTGTAACATAAGTGTCATATCCGCTGCCTAACATGCCGGCAAACACTTTAGATATAGACTGTTTCAAACAGCATTGAGAGGGTATGCCACATTTTCAGCATTCATCAGAGACCTATTATAATCGTGAATTGTCACTTTTAGATTTCAATCGGCGGGTCTTGGCTCAGGCACTCGATTCAAGTTTACCTTTACTTGAACGCTTGAATTTTCTCATCATTTTTTCACGCAATTTAGATGAATTCTTTGAAATTCGCATTGCGGGGCTGATGAAACAACGAGATTTGAATGCAATTGCACGGACGCCAGATGCCATTCCGACTGAAGTGGTCTTAGATGAACTTTCCCAAGTGATTCATGACACGGTTGCAGAGCAATACCAGACCCTCAATCATGCTGTATTGCCTGCATTACAAAGTGAAGGCATTCGCTTTATTCAATTTAAAGATATTTTAGAAAAACATCGGGCGTGGATTAGCCATTATTTTAGTAAAGAAGTTCAACCAGTCTTAACACCAATTAGCTTAGATCCATCGCATCCGTTTCCACGCTTGGTCAATAAAAGCCTCAACTTTATTGTGAGTCTAGAAGGCAAAGATGCCTTTGGTCGTGCCATTGAAATGGCAATTGTGCCTGCGCCACGCTCATTGCCGCGTTTAATCAAAATGCCCGCCGAGGTTGAAGGCAGTGCAGAGACACAAATTTTCCTGACCGCCATTATTCAGCAACACATCAATGACCTATTTCCGGGGATGAAAGCGACGGGCTGTTATGCCTTTCGAGTGACACGCAATGCAGATTTAGTTCTGGCTGAAGATGTGGATGACTTGGCGGTGGCCTTAAAAGATGAATTGTCTTCGCGGCGATTTGGTCGGGCAGTTCGCTTAGAAATTGAAGATGATTGTCCGCAAAGCATTATTGATTATTTGTTAGATGAATTTGATTTGAGTGAGCAGGAGCTCTATCGCATTGACGGCCCGATCAATTTATCGCGTCTCAGTGCCAGTTTTAATCGACCTGAACTGAAATATCCGGTCTATACACCGATTATTCCTAAAGTTTTTCGTAAACAAACCGCGATTTTTGATGTATTAAAAACACAAGATGTGTTGTTACATCATCCGTTTGACTCCTTTCAACCGGTTATTAACCTATTACGTGAAGCTGCAAAAGACCCTCAGGTTTTAGCCATTAAGCAGACGCTTTATCGCAGTGGGCCAGATTCGGACATCGTACAAGTTTTGGCGGAGGCGGCTCGCAACGGTAAGGAAGTAACCGCAGTTATCGAACTTCGGGCGCGGTTTGATGAAGAATCCAATATTACCGTGGCCAATATATTGCAAGAAGCTGGGGCTGTCGTGGTGTATGGCATTGTGGGCTATAAAACCCATGCCAAGATGATTTTGATTGTGCGCCGTGAAAATAATCAGCTGCTACGCTACGCCCATCTGGGAACAGGTAATTACCACGCAGGCAATGCGCGGATGTATACCGATTATGGCCTGATGACGACGCATCCCGATATTTGCGAAGATGTGCATCGCATGTTTCAGGAACTGACCGGTATGGGCAAGATGGCGAAGCTGAAAACGTTATTGCATGCACCATTTACCCTGCATACTGAATTACTGAAATTGATTGAACAGGAAATTTTTGCTGCACAAGCGGGAAAATACGCACGAATTATTGTAAAGGTCAATGCACTCACGGAACCGCAACTGATCGCTGCTTTGTATCGTGCATCGCAAGCAGGGGTGCGTGTAGATTTAATTATCCGTTCGATTTGTTGTTTGATTCCTCAGGTCAAAGGGATGTCTGAGAATATTCATGTGAGATCTATCGTCGGACGCTTCTTAGAGCATACTCGAGTGTATTATTTTGAGCATGCAGGCGAAAAACGATTGTACTGTGCCAGTGCCGATTGGATGGGACGTAACTTATTTTCACGGGTCGAAACCTGTTTTCCAATTTTAGAAAGCCGTCTGAAAAAACGCATTATGAAAGATGGTTTACTAAACTATTTGGAAGATAATCAAAATGCATGGGAAATGCAGTCGAATGGGCAATGGGAGAAAGTCGCGGTTGAAGCAGGTGCCGAGCCGCATAACGCGCAAAAATATTTGATTGCACAGAAAATTTCGACCGTTTAAGACAAAAAAATCCCGACTTAAGTCGGGATTTTTGATTTCGCTAAAACCTTTACGAGGCTTTTGACTGTTTGGATTTTAAAATTTCAGTTCTGAAGTTTTGAGCCAATTCAGCAGCATCACTGTCCATCCCATTGAGCATAAACGCATGACGCGTCAACACATTGGTCGGATTTGGCAAGCTGACCAATTGGAAATGATCTGAAATCTCTTTGAGCAAAGTTGTCGGCACATGAATGGCACTTTCTTTGGCAACCAATTGTTGGACTAAACGCTCAGCCGCTTGTACAGAAGACAATTGCATGGCTTCGACAGAGCTTGAAATCGCGCTACGGGTTTGTAAAACGAAACGTTTTTCTTCACGGTAGCGTTTATATAAAACATCAGAAAGCAATTGGAATACTGAGCTGATCATGGTGAGGCAACGCAGCGCATCTGGAGTGTCAGCGGTCATGCTGATGGTTGCGCCATGTTCATCAAACTTATGTACCGTACTGATGTCCGAACTGTTCAATTTATAATGTTGAACACAGAGTTCTGTGGTTTTATTTAAGAAAATTTGGCAGAGATTAAAATACGGCACAGACACGGTTTTGTTGACGCTATCGAGCAGCTGTTTCGGATCATAAAATTGAATATTTAATGCCAAGCTGTTGCTGTCGAGAACCACTGGTTTCATGTCTTTATGCTGTTTTGCTTTGGCTTGCGCATTTTGCTGCGCTTGAGCAATCGCCACAGCGGCATTATGTTTTTCTTGTTCTAAAGCCTGCGCTAGCGTTTGAATTTCGTGTTTTAGACGTGATTCATTGTTGATTCGCGCTAAATATTCAGTACGACTTGGACGTGCAATAGCGCGATACGCCAACCATAACAAGCCATGTAAGAATAATGAAAATAGAATCGCGGCCCATTGCGTACGTAAGATTTCACCAATACTTGGTTTAATTAAGGTGATTTCAACCGTTCCGACTTTCTTTTCGTTTTGCAACGCATCACGAACAAAGATTTCACCGTCACGGGTTTTGGTCAAACCGCCTGTGGCCAAAACTTGATTATTGGCATTTAAAATGCGGATGGAAGCCACGCTCGGGTTGGTTGCATAGCGGTCAGCAAGTAAGGCTAATGATACGGTATTGGCCGGCTCAAGCTCAGATAGGCTGTCTGTAACCAATTGACTGGTCATCAGTTGTCCCTGACTGGCACGGTTTTCGTTCAGTTGGTGGGTTGTTGCCAATACCAATAAAAAGGTATGCAAAGCAAAACAAACTACTAATAGGCTAGCAAATAGCCCTTGTCTAGGCGCATTCAACGTAAACTTCCAAGGCAATTCTATTCAATTTAGATTATGATTCTTACATTAGTTGTAGCTCAGACCCGAGTCAATTCATGCGAGAAATCATTCTTATATCACTTTTAGGACCTGACCAACCTAATCAATTTACACGATTAATGCAGGTTTTGTCCGCACATTCCTTACAGATTTTAGATGTCGGACAAGCAGTCATCCACAATCAGCTGACTTTAGGTATTGTTGTTTCGTCGGAAGACCAGACTGCGACAGCATTAGCCATGAAGGAGATGTTGATTTTAGCACATGATATTGGCTTAACTGTGCGCTTTAAACCAATCTCTACAACAGAATATCAACAATGGGTAAATGAGGGAGGCCGCACACGCTATATCGTTACGGCACTTGCGCCAGAATTACAGGCGTCTCATTTACAGGCAGTTACAAATATTGTGTCGAGCCAAGGCTTCAATATCGAAACTGTGACTCGTTTATCTGGCCGTCCAGAGTTAGATGGATCAAGCGAAGGTCCACGCCGTGCCTGCGTTCAATTTGGTTTAAAAGGCCAGATGTTGGATGCCACTGCGATGCGTGCAGCATGTTTACGTCTATCTACCGAACTAGGGGTAGATGTTGCCGTTCAAGAGGACAATGCTTACCGTCGTAATCGTCGTTTGGTCTGCTTTGATATGGACTCAACGCTGATTGAGCAAGAAGTGATTGACGAATTGGCGATTGAAGCGGGTGTCGGGGCTCAAGTGGCTGAAATCACTGAACGTGCTATGCAAGGCGAGCTCGATTTCCAACAAAGTTTCCGTGCACGTGTGGCACTGCTCAAAGGTATGGATGCTTCGGTATTGCCTAAAATTGCAGAACGTCTGACTGTTACAGAAGGTGCGGAACGTCTGATTTCAACGCTTAAATCATTGGGTTATCGCACGGCTATTTTGTCAGGTGGTTTTCAGTATTTTGCTGAATATCTACAAGCAAAACTAGGTATCGATGAAGTCCATGCCAATGTACTGGACGTACAAGATGGCGCGGTAACAGGTGAAGTGAAAGGCCATATTGTGGATGGTGCCCGCAAAGCCTTCTTATTGACACAAATCGCTGAAGAAATGGGGATTTCATTAGAACAAGCCATTGCAGTCGGTGATGGTGCTAATGATTTGCCAATGTTGTCTTTAGCTGGCTTAGGCGTTGCCTTCCGTGCGAAACCTTTGGTGCGTCAAAATGCCAATCAAGCCATTTCAAGTGTGGGTTTAGATGGTGTTCTTTACCTGCTTGGTGTGCACGATAAAGATTTAAATCGTGCTTAAAACCATTTAAGTCATACTAAAAAACGTAGCCAAAAGGCTGCGTTTTTTTATGCCAAGAATTCAGCTCATCCGATGAACGGTAGAAGAAAATTGTCGATAAAAACAACGATTAACAGCATTCGAAAAATTAATTTTTTTAGCCTAAAATCAGCTGTTTTTTTTGTAATGACACTCGAAACGAGATGCCATCATTGTTCTAGAAATTCTTTAAAAAGAAAAAATGTAATGACAAAATAATGTTGCGACAAGGTGTGTCGCATGGACAAAAAACGAGACTTTTTTTATGCAAAAAACTCAGCATAATGCTTGCAAGAGATTGAGATCGACCAAATCTATTTACTGAAGATACAGTAGTGAGACGGCTCAGCATCCTGTAAGACAAGAGATGTCAGCTGTCAAATGACGGAGGTTTTTATGTTAACAGCGAATTTAGCAACAATCGTTGGCCTGAGCTTGGTATCGGCGGCTGTGATTGCTGTTTTCTTCTCGCCTTATCGTCGCTGGTTAAGTTTTATGCTGGCGGGGATGCTGGTGTGGGGACTCATTGAAGTGATTCGATTTGGCACACAAACCATGTTTGAATTATCAGTGACTTATAGTTATTTAACGGCATTAATGGCCGCAATGGTGGTATTCACTTTAGTATTGTTACGTGAAGACCGCCGTGCAGAGCGTGCGATGGCAAAGCGCCAATGTATAGAACACACGCCTGTATATGATGAAGAACAGCAATGTTCGAGCCGATAAGTGCCAGAACAAAATTTCAATGAAAATGCGCCTAGGGGCGCATTTTTTTATGAACGCATTAGTCCGATTTGAGATACAAAGCCTTACTTCTCAAAAGCCAAGTTATGTTAGGATGAAGCCAGTCAATTTTCCAACAATTACAATAGGCTTTAAGTCATGAAACTATCATCAATTCCTGTCGTAAAACTACCTTTAGTTGATGTCAGTACGGATCCACTTGATTTACTCGTGGCAGGTTTAGCGCTTCGTATGAAACAGCTTGCACGTACTAGCCCTAAATTCATTGAATTGGTTCATGAACGTCAATTCCGCATTCAAATCGGCACGGATTTAGGTGTTGCACGTCAAATTATTGTAAATAACGGACAGATTGATACTGTTTCAGGCGATGCTGAAAAAGCAGACTTTATTTTGCAATTTGCGGACAGTGAACAGGGCGTAAAAACCCTGATGAAAGGTGACCCAACTGCATTCATGACGGGTATGCAAAATGGCAGTATTAAAATGGAAGGTGATTTTGGTCTACTGGTTTGGTTTAACCAAGTGGCGAAGTTAATTCCACCTAAACTTCCAAAACCGGTTAAAGAAAAAATCAAAATCGCACGTGCGTTTATTAAAGAAAAAACAGGTAAGTAAGATTTACGCCTTGTTCTCCTCCTTTAGGGGGGAGAATTTAAAAAAAGCCCTCAAAAGAGGTAATGCCAGTCAGTTAAGCAAATTTTAGTAAAATGTAGTAAAAATGAGTGTATGTGAATACGCTCATTTTTTTATGTCTTTATCTGAACATTTAGAATCCACTCTTGAACATTCTCTCCCATCAC